>NZ_JBFAUZ010000008.1:0-208968 GCF_040679555.1 Spirillospora sp. NPDC052242 | reverse complement strand
CCCCCCCGCCCCCCCCCCCCCCGCCGCCCCCGCCGGGCCCCCCCCCCCCGGCCGCTTCGTAAGCCTTTAGACCGGTTGTTCTTCGGTGATGCCGCGGGCCTTCATGGCGTGCAGGACGAGGTCGATGAGGACCTCCTTGCACGAGTCGAGCTTGCGGGCGTCGCAGAGCATGACGGGGACCTTCGGGCCCAGGTTGAGGGCCATCTGGATCTCCTCCAGGTCGTACTGCTGCGCGCCCTCGAAGCAGTTGACGGCGACGATGAAGGGGGTGTTGCGGCGCTCGAAGTAGTCGACCGAGGGGAAGCAGTCGGACAGCCGGCGGGTGTCGGCGAGGACGACCGCGCCGAGCGCGCCGAGCGTGACCTCGTCCCACATGAACCAGAACCTCTGCTGCCCGGGCGTGCCGAACAGGTACAGGACGTACTCGTCCCGCATGGTGATGCGGCCGAAGTCCATCGCGACGGTCGTCGTCTGCTTGCGTTCGACACCGGAGACGTCGTCGACGCCGACGCTCTCGTCGGTCAGAATCTCCTCGGTCCGCAGCGGGCGGGTCTCCGAGACGGTCCCGACCATCGTGGTCTTGCCGACCCCGAAGCCGCCCGCGATGACGATCTTTACCGCGGTGGGCAGCCGACGCGCGCGCACACTAGAGGGCCCGGAGACCATCGATCACCGCCTTGTAGAGCCTGATGTCGTGCATGTCCGCCTCCGGCTCGGGCTCCTGCATCATGACGAACCCCTTGTCGAGGAGGTCGCCGAGCATGACCCGGACGGTCGCGACGGGAAGGTCGAGGTGGCCGGTGAGCTCCGCCACCGACATCACCGACTGGCACAGCCGGATGATCGCCAGGTGTTCGGGGCCGAGGCCGATGGCGCCCTCGGGTTCCGGTCCGGACGCCACCACCAGCGTGATGAGGTCGAACTTGCCGCGGGCGGGTTCGATCCGCCCGCTGGTCATCACGTACGGGCGGACCATGGGGCCCGCGTGGTCGTCGAGCAGTTCGTTCTCGGCCGGGGGCCGCGGCGCCGGCTCGTCCGGCCAGCGCTCGGTATCCTCGGGAGGCATCATCAGGAGCCCGCCTCGGTCCGCGACGGCGACGTCAGGTGGTGCCCCATGCTCGTGACCAGCATCGCCATCTCGTAGGCGATCAGGCCGACGTCGGCCTCCTCCTCGGCGAGGACCGCCAGGCAGGCGCCCTTCCCGGCGACGGTGACGAGCAGGAACGCCGACTGCATCTCGATGATCGTCTGCCGGACCGGGCCGCCGCCGAAGCGGACCCCGGCACCCTTGGCCAGGCTCTGGATCCCCGCCGCGACCGCCGCCAGGTGCTCGCCGTCGTCCTGCGTGACCCCCTCGGAGGAGGCCATGAGCAGGCCGTCGGCCGACAGGACGACCGCGCTGCGGGCGTGCGGGAGCCGATGGACGAGGTCGTCCAGCAGCCAGCCCAGGTCGGATGCGGACCCCGTCTTCTGCGTCACTGCTCTTCCTCGCCTTCCGGTGTGTTGCCGAGGGTCGCGGCCGCGTCGTTGCGGCCCTGCCGGGTGCCGCGCTGGTACGACCCCATGATCCGCTTGATCTCCTCGGGGGAGCGGCCGGGGTCGTCGTCCTCGTCCGGCTGCGGGGCGGCGCCGGCCTCGTCGGTGCGCAGGGGTTCGGCAAGGTTCGCCTGCGGCACCCGGACGGGCAGTCCGGACGGTGTGGTGGAGATGTCGGGCACGGGTGGGAGGTCCTCCGGCTCGATGGTCACGGGACGTTCCCCGGTGTCCGCCAGGGGGACGTCCGTCTGGGAGCGCGGCTCGTCCGCGGGGGCGTCCCGCCGGACGGGCGGGACGGACGCGCCGTCGTCGGTGCCGTCGTCGCCCCGGGGCGTCCAGGGGGCTTCGGTGCCGCGGTCGCCGTTCGCGGGTCCGGAGCCGCCGGGCACCGCGACCAGTGCGGGCCCGGCCGCGGGCGCCGCGGCCCTCGCGCCGACCCCGGCCGGCTGGCGGACCTCCAACCCGTTCGGTGTGGTGGTTCCGCTCTTCGCCGCGGCGGCGGCGGCGCGGAGGCGGTCTTCCGGCTGTTCGACGATGAGCTCGCTGGGGATCACGACGACCGCGGTGGTGCCGCCGTACGCGGAGCGCTTCAGCATGACCTGGAGGCCGTACCGCTCGGCGAGCTTGCTGACCACGAACAGACCGAGCTGCACGGAGCTCTGCAGGTTGAAGTCGGGCGGGTCGGCGATCCGCTGGTTGATCTCGGCGAGCTTCTCGTCGGTCATGCCGAGCCCGCGGTCCTCGATGTCGATGGCGAAGCCGTTGCCGACCAGGTGGCCGCCGACCTGCACGACGGTGTCCGGCGGGGAGAACGACACCGCGTTCTCGATCAGCTCGGCCAGCAGGTGGGTGACGTCGCCGACGGCGCGTCCGGCGAGCCCGATCGGGCCGAACGGGAGGACGGTGACGCGGGTGTAGTCCTCGACCTCGCCGACGGCGGCGCGGACGACGTCCACCATCGGCACCGGGTTGCGCCAGCCGCGGGCGGGGAGGGCGCCGGACAGGACGATGAGGTTCTCGGCGTTGCGCCGCATCCGGGTCGCGAGGTGGTCGAGGCGGAACAGCTCCTCGAGTTCCTTCGTCTCGATGTCGCGGCGCCGCTCCATCGTGTCGAGCATGGTGAGCTGCCGGTGGACGAGCGTCTGGGTGCGGCGGGCGAGGCTCAGCAGGACGTCGCGGATGCCGCGGCGCAGTTCGGCCTGCTCGACGGCGGTGCGGATCGCGGTCTCCTGGACGACGTTGAACGCGCGGCCGACCTGGCCGATCTCGTCGTTGCCGAACTGCAGCGGCGGGGCCTCGGTGGCGACGTCGACCTTCTCGCCGTGCCCGAGGCGTTCGACGACACCGGGGAGGCGCTGCTCGGCCAGTTCGAACGCGGCGCCGCGCAGCTTCTCCAACTGCCGGACGAGCGCCCGCGCCGTGGTGATCGACACGACGACCGACGCGATGACGGCGAGCAGGCCGAGACCGCCGGCCAGCGCGAGCCGGAGGACCACGCCCATGACGACGGGGGTGGTGCGTTCGAGGAGCCGGTCTCCGGCGTCGAGCACGAGCTTGTCGTGGCCCGTCATGATGGGCTCGACGGCGGCCTGCCACTCCGCCGCGGTGACCGCGGGCCTGCTGCTGGTGCGGGCCTGCTGAATCACGCGCTCCTCGAGGCCGTGGAGCTGGCGGTAGGCGGTGCCGTTGCGGAACTTCTCGTACTCGGCGCGATCGGCGGCGGGCAGCTCGCCCACGGCCTCGTCGAAGAGGAACCGCTGGGTGCCGACGAGCCGGTTGAACTCGATGGCCTCGGCCGTGGTGAGGCGTCCGGCGGCCAGCGCACCGGTGAGCAGGGCGTCCTCACGGGAGAGGACCTCGCGGGCCCGGGTCAGGGCGATCAGGGTGCGGCTGTCCTTGGCGATGACCTCGTCGTCCACGCCGGCGCTCGTGTTGAAGATGCGGAACGTCGCGTCGATGACGGTGTTGAACGTCTCCGCGGCCTGGAGCCGGTCCGTGCCCCGGTCGATGGACTGCCGGGCGGCGCCGAGCTCGCCGAGGCTCGCGATCGTCTCCCTGACGCGCTTCCATCCGATGTCGCTGGTCGCGTCCTTGGTGTCCTCGTTGTCGGCGAGTTCGCGGAACGTGCTCGAAATCCGGTCGGTGCGGGCACGCTGGGTGTCCAGGGTTTCCCGCGCCTGCGGGGAGGGGCGCCCCAGGTACGCCATCGTGACCCGGCGTTCTTCCTGCAGGGCCGTGATGAGGTCGTTGCCGGGACGGCCGGTGTTGGCGTCGAGGGTGCCGACCTCGAGCAGGTCAAGGCCGTCGCGCAAAGTCACCCATGCGGCGAATCCCCAGAGGGCGACGAGTGACAGCAGAAGCGCCGTGACCTTGAGTCGCACGCGCGAATTGCGCAAGCGCATTGTACCTGCCCAGAAATAGATAGCGTCATGGGTACGTGTCAGGGGTCGAGCCCGGAGCGCCCGATTTCGTGTGGCATGACGGGGGCGAAACACGTGACCGTTTCGTTGCCGTGCAGAACTGTAGCAACGCCGCCATACCCACTCAAGGCGAATGCCGACAACGGGTACGATGTCCTATTTGAGCATCCATGAGGCTTTTGTTAGCCTAGAGGCGCCTGTCTTTTGGCGCGAAGCCGCGGCGGGTGAGATGAAGCGCGGCGAGGATTTCGGCGTCGACGATCGCCGTGGGGTGATAGAGGTCTTTATCATGCCACAGGGCCGGACGCGGCTCGTCGTCGGCCGAGCGGAGCAGCCATCGGCGTCCGTCCGTTACCGCCCGCGCGACCGCCGAGTCCGCGTTCGTCCCGGTGAGCAGCAGCGTCTGGAGCGCGTACGCCGTTTCCTCGGCGGTTCCGTTCCACGCACCCCACGAACCGTCAGATCGCTGCGTGGCCAGCACCCAGCGGATCGCCCCGGCCACGGCGTCCCGTCCGGCGTCGCCGCCGAACTCCGCGAGCGCGAGCGCGCAGGACACCGTGGCGTAGTAGGGGGACGCGTGCCACCGGTCATGCCAGCTTCCCTCCTCGTGCTGCTGGTCGCACAGCCACGATGAGAGCTTCCTCACGATTCCGGAAGAATGCTGAACGGACATCCCCGGGTCGGGCGAGCCCGTTCCGATGTCCTTCAAGTATCGGCCGAAGGCGCTGAGAACATGCGCGTTCACGCTGGCCGAATGGCCGTCTTCACCCGGCCAGGTGCAGAAATGGGTGTCGGTCTCGTAATGCAGCAGCGAGGTGGGCGCGCACCTGACGCCGAGGAGCGACAGCGAGTAGAGGGTCATCGCGGTCGTATCGGCGTCGGCGGGCAGGCCCGCCGCCGCCGGAGTGCCCTCGGGGCCGAGGCCCGCAAGAAGTTCCGTAACGAGTTCCGCCGGCACGTCCGGGGAGAGTCCGGCACGCACCAGGGTGCCGAGCACCCAGGAGCGTTCGAACATCGTGACGGGCACGCCGCACGGGACCGGTCCGCCCTGGCTGCGCACGACGGTCTCCAGGAAACGCCGAGCGGGATGCCCCGGGTCTGCGGCGCCGGCGTCACCGAGCCAGGCGGCGGTCGCGGCCGGAGCCGCGCCGATCGCGCCCGTCGGAGCGGGGTGCGCCCCGGCCGCGCCCGCCCCGGCAGGACCGGCCACCTCCAGCGCGTGGAAGAGCTTGACCGGCAAGGGAACGCCCGCGTCCAGCGCGGCCAGGACGGCGGCCAGCCGCCCGCCGTCGAACCAGGCGGGCAGCGCGGGCGCTCCCCGGCGGACCCAGTCGCGCAATACCGTCGACGACGAGTCCCGCAGACCGCGCAGACGATCGTCGATCGAGCCGGTCAGCGAGGCCATGATGACGTCCGCCGCGGGCATGTCGGGCACGTCGGCCGGGGCGAGCCGCGCGAGCAGCCGCGCCAGCATGCCGAGCGCGCGGTCGGCGGCGCGTTCCAGGGCCGCCCGATCGGGTCCGTCCGGCGCCCGCTCCAGGCAGGCGATCAGCGCGTCCGCCGCGCTCAGCGTCGGGACGAGCGCGTAACCGCCCGGGCCGCCCCAGCCGCCGTCCGGCCGCTGCGACTCCAGTAGATAGGCGATGCGCCTCCCGTGACCGGTGAGCCACGGAGCGAGCACGACGAGCCGCGCGGTCTCGTAGACGGACGGCGAGACCTGCCCCCAGGGCTCTCGGATCAGGCTCCTGACCAACTCGTTCGCCGCGGCCCGGTGATCGGCCCCGGTCGAGGTCGCGGTGGCGCGGTCGTCGACGGTCACAGGCTCCCCCAATAGTCGGTGGTCCCGTAGAAGCCGGTGCTGTAGCCGATCTGCCGCTCCAGATAGTCGGCCTCGCGCGGGCAGGTCTCCCGCAGTGGCCGCAGCAGCTCACGGCACTCGTCGACGATCGCGGCGATCCGTCCGGTCACCCCCGCGCGGTCCACGCCGAGCATGAGGGAGTTGAGGTCGCCCCACGTGACGTCCCGCTCATAGGTGGCGAGGTCGTTGAGCAGCCGCAGCACGCGCTGCACCTCCTCGCCCACCCGCCACAGTTCGTCGAGGTGGTCGAGCGTCCGCCGGTCGCCCGTGAAGATCCAGTGCGCGACGTTGACGAGCGACGACCCGAAATTGTCCGCGTTGGCGACGTACTCCTCGAAGGACGGCGCGGTACCGGGGTCCTCCTGGAAGCGTGCCTTCCACTCCCACTCCCGCGCCATCGCCGTCAGGTACCGCTCGAGCTGCCGCCGCCACAACCGCTCGCCGGACTCGAACGCGGGGACGGACGCGAGATCGTCCTGCAGGTCGGCCAGGCAGCGTGCGAGCTCGGAAGCGGCCGTGGCCGGCTCGGTGCCGGGACGGCTCCCGGAAGCCGGACGATCCGGAACGGCCGTGCATGCGCGGACGACCGAGGCGACGTCGTCGCGCGTCTCGGCGCAGTAGTCCACGACCCAGTCGGCGCCGAAGACCCACAGCGACGCGCGGACGGCGATGCGCAGCCGGTCCGCGGACTCCCAGGGCGCGCCGAACGCGTTGGCCATCGCGACCGTGCCGAACAGGCGGCCGTCGAACGGCCGGGCGGAGAACAGGACGGGATAGGACTCCGCCCACTTCTCCAGGTCGCGCTGGCAGTCGGCGGCCAGCGCCGCGGTCCTGCCGGCCTCCAGCGCCCGCTGTATCTCGTCCTCGGCGATGCTCTGCGTCGTCACTGCCGCCCCTTCGGCACGAGGGAGATGTCCACCCGCTCCCGCGGGATCAGCGTGAGTCTCACCTGCGGTTCGACGGGTTTCTCGTTCTGCACCACCGGACGGAACCGCTGCAGCAGGGTCGCGGTGATCAGCTGCGCCTCGATGGTGAAGAAGAGGGTCCCGACGCACTGGTGGGGCCCGGCGCCGAAGGCCATGTACGCGAACCGGTGGCGACCCTTGGCGCGGGCGGGGGAGAACCGGTCCGGGTCGAAGACGTCCGGGTCGGGCCATACGTCGCCGAGCCGGTGCGTGAGGTAGGGGCTGATCAGGACGGTCTTGCCGCCCTTGATCCGCACCCCGTCGATGACGTCGTCGGCGACGGACGTCCGGGGGATGATCCAGCCGATGGAGTACTTCCGGAGCAGCTCCTGGATGACCGTCTTCGTGTAGCGGAGCTCCGGCGGGTGCGCGCGGCCCGGCGGGTCCGAGCCCAGCACGGCGTCGACCTCGGCGTGGACCTTCTCCGCCACGTCCGGACGGTCGTTCAGCACCACCCACAGCCAGGTGAGGGCCGTCGCGGTCGTCTCGGTCCCGGCGGTGAACATGGCCACCACGCCGTCGCGGACCTGCTGGTCGTTGAGGCCGCGCCCCTGCTCGTCCCGCGTCTCGATCAGCATGGAGACGATGTCGCGCTCGATGACGTCGCCCCGCCGCGCCTCCCGGACCAGCGGGAGGATCACGTCGTCCACCGCCTGGACGGCGGACCGGAACGCCTTGTCGCCGGGGAGCGGCACCGACAGCGGGACGAACGGCATCAGCATCCGGAAGCCGATCGACCTCGTCGCCGTCCTGATCGCGTCGGCCAGATGGTCCGCTTCGTCCAGCGAGATCCGGTTGCCGAAGAAGACCCGGATGATGGCCCGCTGCACGATGCGGGTCATCTCGGTCTGGGAGTCCACCGCGACCCCGGTCGCCCGTTCGCCCAGCCGGTCGACGCCCTCGGCGATCGTCCGCGCCATCTCGTCCGTCACGGAGGCGATGTTCGGCCCCGACATCAGCCGCTGGAAGATCCCCCTGTTCAGAGCCCACTCGGGCCCTTCCCCGGCGATCTCGCCCACCAGCCGGGTGAGCGGCTTCCACATCATGCCTTCGCGCGGGTAGTTCGCGGCGTTGTCGCGCAGGACGTGCTGAACATGATCGGGGTGCGTCACGAGATAGGGACGGAAGACGCCCAGATCCACTCGGGTGATCTCCCCGTTCGCTTCCCGGCCGAGTTGCTCGAACGCGCCGAGGGGATCGCGGAGGAGTTTGGGAATGCCTTGCAGGAATGGAATCCTGCCGGGCTTCCTTGCCATCTGCGGGACGAGATCAGTGGTCATGTCCGCCTGCCGTCATGCGAGGTATCCGAACATCGAAAGCTGGCGAGATTGAGTTGTTTTTCTGGTTTACCAGACCGCCCTAGAGGGGACATGTCATGGTTTGGAGTGACCTGTGCGCTTTGTGACGTTCGATGGAAGTATCACATGATCGTTTGGGTGGGGCAAGGTTGCGAGAGGGGCGAATTGGGAGTCATTGTCTGTGGTGTGCGTCACTGACGAACGCGTTGTCAGAAAAATTGACCGAACGCCTATATGCAAGGCGTGTTCAGTCAATCACCCAAAGTGATGGCGCCGTGGATGCGGCAACGGGCGTAATCGAACAATAGTTCGACATCCCGTCAGGTTCCTGGATAATTAGCCAGTGAAATAAAGGCCGGTGTTCCCGGCTGTCGGCCGTTCCGTCATCCGGTGGGCAGCAGCGGCGGCCACGTGAGCCGGCCCGTCACCCGGAAAGCGCCGGAGAACGTCCGGCCGTCGCACCGCACCCGCACCGTGTGGGTGCCGGACTCGACGCCCTTCCGTACGACGACCGAGCCCACGCCCTCGTGCAGCCGCACCCTCGCGAACGCCGGGGACGACACCGTCCCCGCATCGCACCCGGGCACCGAAACCTGCACCTCGTCGCCCGGCCGCGCCATCCCGGGATCCACCGTCACGCCGCCGCGCTCACCGGTCGTGGCCTCGCCCGCCGCGGGCACCGCCAGCCCCGCGGCGATGAGGGCGCCCCCCAGGACAGTGACGCTGAGCACGCGCAACGAAACTCCTCGAATCGGAATGTGACGCCCGGCACTTTAGCCGCTCCCGCGCATCCGCTCCAGAGGAGCCGCTGACCTCCGCTCCGAAGAGCTAACCTGAAGACATGTTCGGCCTAGCCAAGACCCAGATGGTCACCCCGGAGAAGGCGCTGCCCGGCCGGGACGAGCCCATCCCGGTGCCGCCGCGCCACGACGTCCTGGACGCCCCCCTCGCCCCGCCCTACCCGGACGGCGTCGAGATCGCCGAGTTCGCCCTCGGCTGCTTCTGGGGCGCCGAACGCAAGTTCTGGCAGACCCCCGGCGTCGTCTCCACCGCCGCCGGCTACGAGGGCGGCTACACGCCCAACCCCACCTACGAAGAGGTTTGCAGCGGCCTCACCGGCCACACCGAGACCGTCCGCGTCGTCTACGACCCCGCGAAGATCACCTTCACCGACCTCCTGCGCGTCTTCTGGGAGGCCCACGACCCCACCCAGGGCATGCGCCAGGGCAACGACGTCGGCACCCAGTACCGCTCCGCGATCTTCTACCGCGACGACGCCCAGCGCGCGGCCGCCGAAGCCTCCCGCGACGCCTACCAGCCCGTCCTCACGTCCGCCGGCTACGGCCCGATCACCACCGAGATCACCGCCGCGACCGACTTCTACTTCGCCGAGGACTACCACCAGCAGTACCTCTCGGACAACAAGAACCCCAACGGCTACTGCGGCATCGGCGGCACCGGCCTCTCCTGCCCGGTCGGCGTCGCTCCGGTCGAGTAGCGGATACCGCCCTCAGTTTGCTACTTGAAGTAGTAAACTGAGGGCATGGCTGCGGAGGAGAAGGAGTTCGGGCTGGGCGAAGGCCCGGCCGTGAAGGCGAGCGTCTCGCTAAGAGCCGGGAACATCCGCGCCGTCCGTGAACGGGTGGGAAGCCGTGGTTTCTCCGCCTACGTCGATGCCGCCGTCGAGCGCCAGATAGAGCGCGACCTGCTCGAAGAGGCATTGCAGGCCAATGAGAACGCTTCCGGGCCGATCCCGCAGGCGCTGCGCGACGAAGCCGCAGATCTCTTCCGTGCCGTCAAGGCTGCGCCCGAGTTGCAGGAGGGCGCCGAGTGGGCCGGTCACGAAGCAGGCTGAGCGCGGGCACGCTCGTCCTCGACTGTGAAGGCCTGGTCAAGTGGTGCCAGGCCGATCAACGCGTCACGGCTCTGGTCCGCGAAGCTCAGGACAACGACTTTCGTGTCGTGATCAGCGCGCTCACTCCGATCGAAGCCCAAGACGTCCGGACCAAGCCGGACCGCCTCCGCTGGTACCTGTCCAGGCTCCGCGTCGAACCGGTCACCGAAGAGATCAGTACGGCCGCCATCGACCTGCTTCGCGCCCACCGGCTTCACGGGCACAAGTACGCGATCGACGCGGTCGTCGCCTCCACGGCGCACCGGGCTCCGAAGCCCGTGGTCCTCCTGACCTCCGATGAGGACGACATGACGACCCTCTGCGGGAAGTCCGTCAAGGTGGTCGCCGTATGACTCGGCCGACCTCGACCGTCCGGTCTGGATGCACGTGTATCGAGGGCCGGGGCCGGTGACGGCCGGGGCGGGAGGGTGGCCGTGAGCGGGGGCGAGGCCGATCGTCTGGGGCGGGTGCTCACTCCGGAGGACGTCCAGGCGATCGGGATGCTCGATCTGCAGCGGCTCGCGCGGGAGAACGCCGGCCGGGAGTTCCAGGCCGACGAGCCCGCCTTCGGCGTCCTCAACTGCCTGCGCATGTGGGAGAACCTGATCCTGCGCATGGAGGAGGGGTGGCGGCGGCAGGACTACTACATGGTGTACGAGTACTTGAACGTCCTTACCGTCAGGAACGGTATCGAGGACTTTCTCGACGCCATGTCGCCTGGCTTGCGCGCCAAGGTCGGGAGCTGCGTGGACAGGCTCGATGCCCGCTACCGCGCCGTGACGTACGACGACGGCGGGGAGGAGCTCGCGCGGTACTGGCGGCCGCTGGCCGAGGGGCGGGAGGTCCGCTGGTGGTGGACCCGGTGTCCCGCCGAGTTCCCGCCCGGGTGGTGAGCCGGGTCAGGGCTTCGGGGCGGGGAGGGTGTCGAGCCAGCGGGTGAGGCGGGCGCCTTCGCGGGTCATGATGCCGGGGTCGCGGAGGGCGTTGGCCAGGACGGACATGCCCTGGTAGCCGGCGACGAGCGTGACGGCGAGGCCGGACGGGTCGGGTAGGCCGAGCTCGCGGAACTGGCGCTCGACCCAGCCGAGGAGGACGCGGACGACGTTCGCCGCCTCGACGTCGAGTCCGCCTTCGGGACGTTTGTCGAGTTCGGTGGCCAGCGTGCCGGTGGGGCAGCCGTAGCGGGCGGCGACGTCCCGGCGGTCGACCCATGCGTCGATCAGGCCCTTCAGGCGGTCGAGGGGGTCGGGCAGCTCGTCGAGCCGGTCCGTGAGACGGGTCAGGTTCGCGGCGTGCTCGTGCAGGGCGGCCTGGACGAGGTCGTCCTTGGTCTTGAAGTAGTAGTACACGTTCCCGGTCGGGACGTCGGCGGCCTTCGCGATGTCGGCGATGGTGGTGCGTTCGACGCCCTGTTCGTGCAGGACGCGCGCGGCGGCGGCCGTCAGCCGGCGGCGCTTGTCGCTCGCCCGGGACCTCGTTGAGTCAGTCACCCGACTAACTGTAGTCCGGAGAACCTGCTACGGTTCCGAGTTAGTTAGCCAACTGACTCAAAGGAGATCGGCATGATCGTGGTGACCGGGGCGACCGGGAACGTCGGCGGGGCCGTGGTGCGTCTGCTGACCGGGGCGGGCGAGAAGGTGACCGCCGTGTCGCGGCACATCGCCGACGCGCCCGAGGGGGCCGTGGCGATGCGGGCCGACCTCGCCGACGCCGCGAGCCTCCGCCCCGCGCTGGACGGGGCCGACGCGGTGTTCCTCTGCCCCGCCGGCGACCTGCTCGCCGGCGCGGGCGACCCGGCCGGGCTCGTCGGGACGATCGAGGCGGCGGGCGTGCGGCGCGTGGTGCTGCTGTCCTCGCAGGTGACCGCGACCAGGCCGAAGGCCGTCTCGCACGCCCGGCTGCGCGAGTTCGAGCAGGTCGTCCGCGACTCGGGGCTGCGATGGACGATCCTGCGGCCCGGCGGCTTCGCGTCCAACGCCTACGCCCACATCGCGAGCGTCCGCGCCGACCGGACGATCGCGGCCCCGTTCGGCGACGTGGGGCTCCCGCTGATCGACCCCGCCGACATCGCCGAGGTCGCGGCCGCCGCGCTGCGGGACGGGCGGCACGCGGGGCGCACGTACGTCCTGACCGGCCCGGCGGTGATCACCCCGCGAGAGCAGGCGGCGGCGATCGGCGCCGCCATCGGCGTCGAGCTGGGCTTCACGGAGCTGACCCGCGAGCAGGCGATGGCGGTGTTGTCCCAGGTCATGCCGGGGCCCGTCGCGGACGGCACCCTCGACATCCTGGGCGCGCCGACGGACGAGGAGCTCGCGATCAGCCCCCACGTCGAGGAGGTCCTCGGGCGCGCGCCGCGCTCGTTCGCCGCGTGGGCCGAACGCAACGCCGCGGCCTTCCGCTGAGCGGCGCGGCATGATGGCCCGGTGGGGTTCGGAACGTACGCGCGGCGGGTCCGCGACGAGGCGTCGGACCCGCGTGCCCGGTACGCCGCGCTCCGCTGCGCCGTCGGCCGCTACAGTCCGCTGGGCTTCAACGCGACGTGGGCGTACGTCACGGCGGTCGCGCGTCCGCTGCCGGACGTCCGCCGCGACGTCCCCGCGCTGCTGCGGGCCCTCGACGTCCTGGAGGCGAGCCGGTCGGTGCTGCTGGCGGAGACGGCGGCGTTCGCGGCGGTCCGCCGCGCCGAGAAGGCCGCGGGCCGCCGGACGCCGCGGCCCGCCGACCTGGCGCCGTTCGCGACGCCGCGCTGGCCCGGCCGGGCGGCGCCGTCCCGGCTGGGGCTCGTCGCGGCCGTGGCCGACCGGCACCGCTGGTTCCGCGGGCTGCCGTTTCCCGACGCGTCCCTGCTGACGGACGAGCGGGCCCGCGACCTCGCCGACCTGCGCGACCGTCTCGAGGCGGCGGCCGGCGGGTACCTCGCGCGGCTGGGGGAACCGGACGGCGCCGTCCGGGGCTCCGCCGCCGAGGCTCTGCGGGGGATCGACGCGTTCGTCCGTCCCGGCTACGCGCCCCTGAACACGTACGTGCTGCCGTGGCGCCGGTTCGCCGCCCTTTTGGAGTACGCGGCTCAGCCGAGGGACGAGACGTAGGCGAGGGCGCCGAGTGCCGCGGCGAGGGCGGCGGTGCGGGCGAGCGCGCGGGACGACGGGCGCGGGGCGTCCAGCAGGACGCGGGCGCCGCAGGGGACGAGCGCCGCGGCGAGCCCGGCGGTCGCGGCGATCGACAGGGGCGTGGTGCCCTTCAGGACGCCGAGGGGCAGGGCGGCCGCGAGCGCGAGGGCGAGCGCGCGGGGCGCGCCGAGGGCGCCGGCCCGGTGCGCGCCGAGGGCGAGCAGCGGCCAGCCGAGCATGATCGCGAACGAGGCGTAGCGGAACACGTGGAAGCCCGTGTAGGAGTCGGCGACGGCTTCGGTCGCGGCGCCGACCCCCTGCGCGTCGACCAGCCGGAACGCCAGGTGGTCGGCGCCCGCGTGGAACGTCCGGGCGAACAGCCCGACGATCGTCAGCGCGCCGCCGAGCGCGGCCGTCCGGTTCAGGCCGATCAGGTGCAGGACGGCGGGGCAGAGGACGATCGTGCCGACGGCGAACGCGCTGTAGGAGGCGGTCATGAGGACGGGGTGACCGTCGAACGCGGCGAGCTGGTCGGGAAAGAAGAACGGGTAGCGCGCGCGCAGCAGAACCCCAGCCATGAGTAGCGCGGGCCCCAGGATCAGTGACATGCCCGTGAGATGCGTCTTGGTCATGCCCCAACGGTCGTGGTTTCAGGCCAACGGCGAATCAGCCCGCGATGGACGATCGGGATGTCCTCCCAGGGCGACACTCATGGACGTTCATCCTCCTGCAGGACGATCCACACTGGGCTGATGTGCGGGGCACATCGTCCGGATACCGTTCGGCACGTGGAAGGCCGTCGTGGTTTCGTGCTCGATCTGGTCGCCGCGTTCGCCGTGGTGGTCGCGAACGTGCTCGTGGCAGGCAACCTCCTCAAAGACCGCGACGATTTCTCGCTGTGGTTTCTGGGGTCGGTGTTCGTGGCCTTGGGGCTCGGGTGCGTTCTCGGCACGCGCCGCCGGGCTCCTGTGGCCGCTCTGTACGTTGCCCTGGGTCTGTCCGGGGCAGCCACTGTCGCGGGCTTGCTGTGGGAGCCGTTCGTGGTGGTCTCGCTCGCGCTTTACCTGGTCGCCGCCCAGGGCGGTTCGAGGCGGACATTGGTGTGGTGCGGCGGTATCGCACTGGGCGCGACGTCGCTGGGACAGGTCGTCCACCCGAGGTGGGAGTGGCCGGTCGCCGCCGGATGGGCCGTGGCGGGCGCCGCGCTCTGCACGGTGACGTGGACGATCGGACGGTTCGTCCGGGCGCGGCGGCTCGACGCCGAGGCCCTCGAACGGCAGCGCGAGCGGCAGATCGTGATGGACGAACGGCTGCGGATCGCCCGCGAGATGCACGATGTGGTCACGCACGGCATGGGGCTCATCGCGGTCAAGTCCGGCATCGCCAACCACATCGCGGGGGAGCGGCCGGAGGAGGCGCGGGAGGCGCTGCGGGTGATCGAGGCGACCAGCCGGGAGGCGCTCGTGGAGATGCGCAGGCTGCTGGGCGTCCTGCGGGACGGGTCGGAGCCGCCGGCGCCCGGCCTGGCCGGGCTCGCGGACATCGCCGCGCGGGTGCGGACGGCGGGCGTGGACGTGGACCTGGCGATCGCGTGCCCGGACGGCCTGCCGGACGGTGCGGGCCTCGCGGTGCACCGGATCGTGCAGGAGGCGGTCACGAACGTCGTCAAGCACGCCGCCCCGGCGCGGTGCGCGGTGCGCGTCCACGATGATCAAGGCGTGGTGCGGATCGAGGTGACCGACGACGGGCCCGGCGGCGCCGCCGGCGCGGGCGGGCACGGCCTGGTGGGGATGCGGGAGCGCGTCGCGGTGTACGGCGGGTCCTTCGAGGCCGGGCCGCTGCCGGGGCGGGGGTTCCGGGTGGTCGCGACGCTGCCCTACGCGGCGGCCGCGACGCCGGCCCGGGGAGCGGACGCGTGACCGTGCGGGTGCTGATCGCGGACGACCAGGCGCTGCTGCGGGGCGGTTTCCGCGCCCTGATCGAGACCGCGCCGGGACTGGCGGTCGCGGGCGAGGCGGCGGACGGCGCCGAGGCGGTGCGCGCCGCGCGCGAACTGCGGCCCGACGTCGTGCTGATGGACGTCCGGATGCCCGGTACGGACGGGATCGAGGCCACGCGTCGGATTCGTGCGGACACCGACGTGCGCGTCCTCATCCTGACGATGTTCGACCTCGACTCCTACGTGTTCGCGGCCCTGCGCGCGGGGGCGAGCGGGTTCCTGCTCAAGGACGTTCCGCCCGCCGATCTGCTCGCGGCCGTGCACGTCGTCGCGTCCGGGGAGGGCCTGCTCGCCCCGACCGTGACCCGGCGGCTCATCGAGGAGTTCGCGCGGCGTCCCGAGCCGGGACGGGCGCCGGCGCGGCGGCTCGACGGGGTGACCGGACGGGAGCGCGAGGTGCTCGCGCTTGTCGGGCGCGGCCTGTCGAACGGGGAGATCGCCGAGCACCTGCACCTGAGCTTGGCGACGGTGAAGACGTACGTGGGGCGGCTGCTGGCGAAACTGCACGCCCGGGACAGGGCGCAGTTGGTCATCGTCGCCTACGAAACCGGGCTAGTCCCCTGACGCTTCGGGGAGACCCAGGAGACGCAGGTACATCGCCGTCAGGTGGTTTACCGTCTCGTCGTACCCGGACGGGTTCGCCGCAACGTGGTGGGCGAACTGGGTGAAGATCCCGTAGGTGGCCTCGGCGATGACGGGGGCGGGCGCGGCGGGCCGGGCGCGGCCCTGGACGGCCAGCCGTTCGATGTACCGGGACGTGCGGTGCATCGGCCGTTCGCGTATCTCGCGCCAGATCGCGTGGATCCCGGGGTCCGCGAGGGCCTGGTGCTCGATGACCGTCATCAGTTCGAGGTTGTCGGTGCAGGCCCGCAGGAAGGCCGCACTGGACTCGCGGGCCAGCTCGTACGGGTCGTCCGCGTTCACGCCGGGGAGTTCGTGGGCGGCGAGGAAGGCGTCCCGGACGCGCAGGGCGACGGCCTCGAACACGTCGGCCTTGGACGCGAAGTAGATGTAGAACGCGGCCCGGGAGACCTCCGCCTCCCGGGTGATGTCGGCGATGGTGGTGCGGGCGTAGCCGATCCGGCCGAACACCCGGGCGGCGCAGTCGAGGAGCAGGGAACGGGTCTCGCTCTCCCTGCCTTCGCGGGCGGTACGGGCCGCCCAGGGTGTCTTGGTCATATCGATCCAGGGTATGCGGGTCCGCCGCGGGCCGAGCGCCCCGACCGTCCGGGACGGCCTGGGACGGCCCGGGCGGCGGTCAGCCGGACAGCTCCGCGATGATCGCCTGCCGGAGCCGGTACTTCTCGACCTTGTTGGTGGGCGTGCGCGGGATGTCGTCGACGATCCGGACGTGCCGGGGCCGCATGTACTTCGGCATCGCGCCGGCCGCGAACGCGTGCACCGCCTCCTCGGTGAGCCCGGGTTCGGCGGCGACGACGAACGCGCACACGTCGTCCTCGTCACCCTCGCGGCCGGGGATGGCGAAAACGGCACAGAACTGGATCTTCGGGTGCTGGTTGAGCAGGTCCTCGACCTGGAAGGACGACAGGTTCTCGCCGCGGACGCGGATGCGGTCGCCGAGCCGGTCGACGAAGTAGAACAGGCCGTCGTCGTCGCGGACGGCGGCGTCCCCCGTGTGGAACCACAGGTTGCGGAACGCGGCCACGGTCGCTTCTGGCTTGCCCAGGTACTCCTTGAGGAAGAGACCGGGGAGACGTGGGCGCAGTGCAAGTTGCCCTTGCTCTTCCGGGGCGCACTCTTCGTCGTGCTCGTTCAGGACGGTCGCGTCCACGAACGGGGTCGGGGAGCCCATCAGTCCCTTGCGCGTGACCGTTTTCCCTTGGACGACCGTGACGCCGTGACGTGCGGCGACTTCGGCGACCTGTTCGTGTGTCAGGCCCCGGTAGAGGTCGGGAGGGGTGCCCTCACCCGGCGGGGTCTCCTCCATGAGGATCGAGAGCGGCGCCCCGGATTCCGTCTGCCCGAACCCGGCGGTGACGAAGTCGATCCCGAAGCGCGTTGCGATTTCGTGGTGCTGCAGGGGGAGCGGCTGCATGTGGACCTTGTTGAGCGTGTTGCGGCGGTCGCTGCCCGCGATCGCGTCGGTGCGGCGCGCGAAGTCGGCGAACGTGAGGGTGACGCCGTCCTCGCCGTAATGGAAGAACGGCCTGTCCCCGGCGACGGTCGCCCAGTGGTCCAGGCGGGCGGTCACGATCTCCCCGTCCGCCCGCAGGCGCGCGGCCAGCTCGTGCTGGTTCATGGCGAATCCTCCTGTCGGGGCCGGTCAGGGGCGGGCGCCGAACGACGGGCGTCCGGTCAGTTCGGGCAGCAGCCGATAGGCGTCGCGGACCCAGTCGCACAGCAGGGCGCGGCTGTCGCGCGGGTCGATGAGGTCCTGGACGCCGAAGCGTTCGGCCGTCCGGAACGGCGAGGTGATCGCGGCGAGCTGCGCGCGGAGCCGTTCGAGCTCCCGCTCCGGATCGTCGGCCTTCTCCAGGTGCGCGCGGAACGCCGCCTCGATCCCGCCCTGCACCGGCAGCGACCCCCAGTCGCCCGACGGCCACGCCCAGCTCCGTCCGGGCCGGTGCCGGTTCACGATCCCGGCCCCGCCCACCCCGTACACGCGACGCAGGATCAGCTCGGCCTGGGGAACCCTCGCCTGGTACACGGCGGCGATGGCGCGCGCGCCGTGCCGGATGGTCGCGCGCCGTTCGGCGGACGACCCGATCGTCATCCCGGCCTGGTCGGTGAGGCTGACGATCGGCAGATGGAACGTCTCGCACAGGTCCACCAGGCGGGTCACGGCCTGCGCGCCCTCGGCCGACATCGTCGCGCCCTTGAACGGGTCGGCGGCGATCACCCCGACCGGGCGGCCGTCCAGGCGCGCCAGCGCGGTGACCGTCGCGCCCCCGTACTCGGCGTACCGGAACACCGAGCCCGCGTCGAACACGGCGTCCAGGATCGGGTCGATGCGGTACGGCGCGCGCGGGTTGCGCGGGACGGCCGTCAGCAGGTCGTCGGTGCGGCGGTCGGCCGGATCGGTGGCGGGGGAGACGGGCGGAAGCTCGAAGACGCTGCCCGGCAGGTACGACAGGAACCGCCGGACGACGTCGAAGGCGGCCTCCTCGGTGGGGACGAAGCGCTCGATCGCGCCGTTGCCCCGGTGGATCCCGGCGCCGCCGAGCTCCTCCTTCGTGAGGTCCTCGCCGGTGCCGCCCCGCACGACGGGCGGCCCGGCCGTGAAGAGCTGCCCGATTCCCTCCACCATGACCGACAGGTGCGACATGACGAGCCGGGCCGCGCCGAGGCCCACGGTCGGCCCGAGGCACGCGGCGACCACCGGGACCAGCGACATGTTGTCCACGACCGCGTCCCACGCCGGATTCACCGGCAGGTACGTGAACCCCGCCTCCGTCGCCATCTTGACGCTGCCGCCGCCGCTCGCGCCGTCCAGCAGCCGGACGACCGGCAGCCGCATCTCCCGCGCGTACTCCTCGGAATACACCTGTTTGGCATGGATCGCCGCATCCCCGGACCCGCCCCGGACCGTGAAGTCGTCCGCCCCCAGCACGACCTTGCGGCCGTCGATCCGGGCCGTCCCGGCCACGAAGTTCGCGGGCAGCAGCGAAGCGAGCCGCCCGTCCGGGCCGTGCTCGGCGAACCCGGTCAGCGACCCGATCTCCGCGAAGCTCCCGGGATCGACCAGGAGGTCGATGCGCTCCCGCACGGTCAGCCGGCCCGACGCGTGCTGCCGCGCGACCTTCTCCGGCCCGCCCATCCGGTGGGCCAGCTCCCGGCGGCGATGGATCTCCTCCACCTCGGCCGCCCAGCCGTCGTCCGCGGGCGCGCTCTCCTCCGCCGCGCCCGTCACGTCCGCCGGCTCGACGAAGAACAGCGGAGCGCCCTCGTCGACCAGCTCCCCCTTCGCCGCGACGACCTTCCGGACGATCCCGCCCGAACCCGCCCGGACCACATGCTCCATCTTCATGGCCTCCAGGACCATGAGCCGGGCGCCCGGCGCCACCCGGTCGCCCTCGGCGGCCTCCACGCCGACGACCGTGCCCTGCATGGGCGCGACGATCGCGTCCGTCCCGTCCGGAACCGCCACGGCCGATTCGATGGACTTTTCGCCACCGGTTCGTTCGTCGCTGTCGAAGTAAAGGCGCCGATGGTCGCCCTCAAGAAGCTCGGCCAGATGGTCGGCCACGAACGTTGTCGTCCAGTTCCCCTCGGCGACGTCCGGATGCCGCAGAAGGCTCTGCAGTAGGGGAATGCTGGTCGACACCCCTTCCACATGGAACTCGCCCAACGCCCCGTAGGCCCGAGCCAGAGCGTCCCCGAACGTGCTCCCACGCGCGATGACCTTCGCGATGAGCGAGTCGTACCGCGGGCTCGTCCGGTACCCGGGGTAGCCGTACGTGTCGACCCGCACCCCCGGCCCCGTCGGCGGGACGAACGCGCGCAGCCTCCCCGCGCTCGGACGCGGCGCCCCATCGCCGTCGAGCGTCTCCAGGTTGACGCGAACCTGCACGGCGAAGCCGTCCGGTTCGGGCGTCCGATCGAGACCCACCTCCCGCAGCGACGCACCGTCCGCGAGCCGGATCTGCGCCCGCACCAGATCGACGCCCGTGACCTCCTCCGTCACCGTGTGCTCCACCTGGAGGCGAGGGTTCGCCTCGATGAACCAGAACTCGTCGCCCTGCACGAGGAACTCGAACGTCCCGAGACCCTCGTAGCGGACGTGCCCCGACATCCGGACGGCCGCGTCGAACAGCCGTTCCCGCAGGTCCGCGTCCAGCCCGGGGCTCGGGGCGACCTCCACGAGCTTCTGGTGCCGCCGCTGCACGCTGCAGTCCCGATCCCACAGATGCCGCACCGCCCCGGACCCGTCCCCCGCCACCTGCACCTCGACGTGCCGAGCCGCCGCGAGCAGCCGCTCCACGTACAGGTCCCCGTTCCCGAACGCCTGCCGCGCCTCCGAACGGCACCGCTCGTACGACTCGTCCAGTTCGTCCGGCCCCATGACCGCCCGCATCCCGCGCCCGCCGCCGCCCGCGAGGGCCTTGAGCATCACGGGCCCGTGCTCCGCCGCGAACGCCCGCGCCTCCGCGAGCGTCGTCGCGCCCCGCGTCCCCGGGATCACCGGCACCCCGAGCTCCACCGCGAGCGCCCGCGCCCGCGCCTTGTCCCCGAACAGCTCCAGCAGCTCCGGGCGCGGCCCGACGAACGTCAGCCCCGCCTCCGCGCACCTGCGGGCGAACCCCGCGTTCTCGCTCAGGAACCCGTAACCCGGATGGACGGCGTCGCACCCGGTCTCCCGCGCGGCCTCGACGAGCCGTTCGACGTCCAGGTAGGCCGCGACGCCCTCGCCGGGAAGCTCGTGCGCCGCATCGGCGATCCGCGTGTGCAGGGACCCCGAGTCGTCCCGCGCGTGCACGGCGACGGACCGCACCCCGAGCTGCGCGGCGGCGCGGGCGATCCGGACGGCGATCTCTCCTCGATTGGCCACCAAGATGCCCTGCATGCCGCCCCTCACCTGCGCGTTGACACTGACGTCAACGCCATCATGCGGCCCCCGCGCCGCATTTGGCAAGTGTGCACCGACACACGATGACCCCTCCCCCGCTGTACGAAATGCCCACCGGGCGCCCGTCCTGAAAGCGGGCCGAACCGCCCACCTGGCCGACGAGTGCTGATCGGCCCTGCTCACCGGTGGCCCGGCTCAGACGCCGCCGGACGTGCGAGGTCGGCCCGCCACGCGTATGGCGAACCCGCCACGTGGCGGACCCGCCTGGCTCGGTCCGCCGCCGGGAGCGCCGGGTCGAACCCGCCACGCGCGGGGGCGAATCTGCCGCGCGTGGGTGCGGGCCCGCCCCGCGCCGGCCCGGGGCGGGCCCGCCCCGGGCGCCGGTTCGCCGCCGACATCGCCTTCGGCGGACGGAGCCGCCTTGGCGTGAAGATCGACGCGGGCCGCCCGACAGCCCGGCAGCCCGACGGCCCGGCAGCCCGACGGCCCGGCAGCCCGACGGCCCGGCAGCCCGACGGCCCGGCAGCCCGGTGGCGTGGCAGCCCGGTGGCGTGGCAGCCCGGGGGCCAGTGGCCCGGCGGCCCGGCGGCCTCACGGCCCGGCGGCGTGGTGGCGCGGCAGCCCGGTGGCGCGGCGGTCCGGGGGCCAGTGGCCCGGCGGCCCGGCTGCCCGGCGGCCCCGCGGTGCGGCGGCCCGGCGGCGCGGCGGCGCGGTGGTTCGGCAGCGCGGTGACGCTGGGGTCTGGCAGGCCAGGTGGTCCCGGGGGGTTAGGCGGCGGTGCTTCGGAGGTAGGTGAGGACGGCGAGGACGCGGCGGTTCGTGTCGTCGGTGAGGGGGAGGTCGAGTTTGCCGAGGATGCTGCCGACGTGCTTGCCGACGGTCACCTCCGCGACCACCAGGCGGCGGGCGATCGCCGTGTTCGAGTGGCCTTCGGCCATGAGCGCGAGGACCTCCCGTTCGCGTGCCGACAGCCGTGCGAGCGGGTCCTCGCTGCGACGCAGCAGTTGCCGGACGACCGAAGGGTCGACGACCGTGCCGCCGTCGACGACCCGGCGCAGCGCGGCCGCGAACTCCTGGACGTCCACCACGCGGTCCTTCAGCAGGTAGCCGGCCCGGGCGCCGTCGTGGGAGTCGAGCAGCTCGCTCGCGTAGCTCACCTCCACGTACTGGCTGAGCGCGACGACGGCGAGGCCGGGCCTGGACGCGCGCAGCTCCACGGCGGCGCGCAGGCCCTCGTCGCTGAAGCCGGGCGGCATGCGGATGTCGGTGACGACCAGGTCGGGTTCGTGCGCGGACACCGCGTCGATCAGGGCCCCGGCGTCGCCGACCGCGGCCACGACCTCGAACCCGAACCTGGCGAGCAGGCCCGCGAGCCCCTCCCGCAGCAGGACGCCGTCCTCGGCGAGGACTACCCGGATGGTCGGCTGCAAGGCGACTCCACGCGCAGGACGGTCGGCCCTCCGGCCGGACTGGACAGCAGCATTCTCCCGTCGACGACCGCCACCCGGTCGGCCAGGCCGGTGAGACCGGTCCCCAGGGCGGGGTCGGCGCCGCCGCACCCGTCGTCCTCGACTTCGAGGACGAGCATGCCGTCCCGGATCCGGACGGTGACCGAGGCGCGCGTCGCGCGGCTGTGCTTGGCCACGTTGGCCAGTGCCTCGGCGGCCACGAAGTACGCGGTTCCCTCCTCGTGCGGCGCGAGCCGTCCGGGCAGGTCGGCCCGGACCGTCACCGGCACCGGGGAGCGGTCGGCGAGCTCCCGCAGGGCCGCGGGGAGGCCGCGATCCGTCAGGACCCGGGGGTGGATGCCGCGGATGAGCTCCCGGAGTTCGCCCATCAGCAGCTTGGCGTGCTCGTGCGCCTCCGCGACGCTCCGCCCGGCGTCGGAGTCGGGCGGGATGTCGACGCGGGCCAGGCCGAGCTGCAGCGTCAGGCCGAGGAGCCGCTGCTGCGCGCCGTCGTGCAGGTCGCGCTCGATGCGGCGGCGCTCGGCCTCGAACGCGTCCACGAGACGGGCGCGCGACCGCGCCACCTCGACGAGTTCGGCCCGCAGCCGCTCGTCGCGGTCGCGCCCGAGCAGCGCGCGCGCCACCGCGCCGTGCGCGCCCGCGAGGAGAGCGGCCAGGTACGGGAGGGCCGCCAGGAGGACGGCGCCGAGCAGCGCGTACGGGATCGCGCCGGTGGGCGTGGCGACCTCGGCCACGCCCAGCGCGACCGGCTGCCCGGCCCCGCGGGCCAGCAGCGGGCTGAGCACCAGGCCCGCGACGACCAGGGCGAACACCAGGAACGCCCCGTACAGGACGGGCACCACGGTCACCAGCAGGAACGCGTAGCCCATCTCCCGCCAGACCGCCGCGTCGCCGTACCGCACGGGCGACCACGGCCAGACGTCCGCGGCCGCCGCCCCCGTCGCGCGTGGGCGGACGGGACGGGAGTCGACCAGCCGGAGACGCCGGCGCTCGACCTCGGCGAGCGGCAGCGCCACCAGCGGGCCGATCCCCGCGACGAGCAGGACGCCGAGCGCGCCCAGCAGCAGCCGCGCGCCCACGCCGTGCGGCGACGAGAGCGCCTCCGCCCAGGGCAGCGCGAACAGCCCGAAGGGCACGGCCGCCGCGAGCACGGGGATCGGCGTCGTGAGCAGATACCCCGCGCAGCGCCACGGCCACCGCGTGAGCAGGAACCGGCGTCTCGTCGCCGACTCCAGCGCGGTACGGGGTTCGGCGGCGGTCATGGCACCCAAGCTAGCCAGCGGACGGCCGACCTGGAGGTATGCCTACCCATACCTTCAAGTTGGTGGCTGGACATGATCCGGCGCCCATGCCCCCGGTGGTTCCTTGGATTGCGGAAGCGAGGGGGATGACAATGTCGATCACACCGATGGCCGGGGTCCCGGCGTCCGAACTGCGCGCGGTGGTCCGGGATCACGGAGGCGGCAACGCGCGGGTCCGCGCCCTCGACGGGGTCAGCATGGCGTTCCCCGTCGGCTCCTGGACGGCCGTCATGGGCCCGTCCGGTTCCGGGAAGTCCACGCTGCTGCACTGCGCCGCCGGGCTCGACCGGGTGGACGGCGGGCAGGTGTACCTCGCCGGGCAGGACATCACCTGGGCGCCCGACCACGTGCTCACCGGGCTGCGCCGCCGCACCATGGGATTCGTCTTCCAGAGCTTCAACCTGATCGGCTCGCTGACCGCCGAGCAGAACGTGGCGCTCCCGCTGAAACTCGCGGGGCTCCGGGTGTCCCGCGCGGACGTCCGCGCGGTGCTCGCCTCGGTCGGCCTCGGCGACCGGCTGAGACACAGACCCCGCGAACTGTCCGGCGGTCAGCAGCAGCGGGTGGCGATCGCCCGCGCCATGGTCACCAGACCCGCCGTCCTGTTCGCCGACGAGCCCACCGGTGCGCTCGACTCCGCGTCCGCCCGCACCGTCCTGGCCCTGCTCCGCCGGATGGTCGACCAGGACGGTCAGACCGTCGCGATGGTCACCCATGACCCGGCGGCCGCCGCCCACGCCGACGCGGTGGTGTTCCTGTCCGACGGCCGGCTCGTCGACCGGCTCGACCGCCCGACCGCCCGCGACGTCGCCGAACGGTTGGCCCTGCTGGAGGCGGCGCCGTGCTGACCGTGTCCCTGCACACCTTCCGCGAGCACCGCCGGCTGTTCGCCGGGGCGGTCACCGCCGTCGCGCTCGGGGTGGCGCTCGTCCAGGCGTCCCTCCTCGTGATGATCTCCGCCGACCGGGCGCCGCTCCCGCCCGGCCTCACGGGCCGCGCCCGGGAGGAGCTCCGCGAGGACTACGCCGGAGCCGCCACCGTCCTCGGCATGACGCTGATGCTGGCGACCTTCCTGACGATCTTCATCGTCAGCTCGACTTTCGCCTTCACGGTGGCGCAGCGCCGACGCGAACTCGCCCTGCTCCGCCTCCTCGGCGGCGGCCGCGCCGGGCTGGTCGCGCTGCTGCTCGGCGAGGCGCTCCTGCTCGGCACGGTCGGCACGGCCATCGGGATCATCGTCGGCATCCCGGCGATGTGGCTGCAGGCCCTGCTGATGATCCGTCTCGGCTTCCTGCCGGACGGCTTCTCGCCCGGCTGGGACGCGGGCGTCCTCTTCGTGTCACCCTGCATCGGGATCGGCGTGTCCCTCGTCGGGGTGCTCGCCGCCGCCCGCCGCGCCGCCAAGGTCCGTCCGCTCGACGCCATGCGCGACGTCGGCGCCGCCGCCCGGGTGATGACCCCGGCGCGCTGGCTCTCCGGGGTCTCATGCCTCGCCCTCACCATCTGGATGGTGACGCTCGCCCAGTCCGCCGACCTGCTCGGCGCCCTCCTGCTGGGCATCGGCATCTGCATCATGGGCTCGGTGGCGCTCAGCGCGCTCAGCCCCCTCGTCGTGCCGCTCACCGGCCGCGCCCTCGGCCTCCTCCTGCGCCGCACCACCCTCGGCGAACTCGCCCAGGCCGAACTCCGCGACGGCGTGCGGCGCAGCGCCTCCACCGCCGCCCCGCTCATCGTGCTCGTCGCCCTCCTCGTCGGGCTCACCGGCACACTGGGCTCGCTCGCGCTCATGGCGGGCGAGGAGCAGCGCCGCCTGGTCAACGGCCACCTGGTGGTCACCTCCACGGGCGCCGACGCCGAACGCATCGCGTCCGTCCCCGGCGTCGCCGTCGCGTCCACCGAACTGTCCGTCGAGATCAGCGTGCGCGCCCGCCACCACAGGCAGGGCAGATCGTCCGGCCGCACCCACTACGGCGGGATCATCGCCGTCGACGCCACCGCCTACCGCCGCACCCACCACCTGCAACCCCACGCGGGCTCGCTGCGCCGCCTCCACGGCCGCACCATCGCCGTCGGCCCCGGCCTGGCCGCCGAAGGGATCCGCGTCGGCTCCACCGCCACGGCCGCGATCGACGGCCGCAAAGTGCGCGTGAAGGTCGTCGCCGCACTGGCCCCCACCCTGGAGAACTACTCCGAACGCTTCCTGATCCCGAGAGACCTCATCCCTCCGGACGCCCGCGCCGCCGCCCCGGCCCGGACGGTCGTCCGGACGGCGCCCGGCGTCGCCCCGTCCACGGTGGCGAGCGCCCTCCGCAAGGCGGGCATCGGCGAAGTCGAGACCGTCGCCCAGTGGGCCGACGGCAGAGCCGCGGCCCAGCAGCGCATGAACATCGGCATCCTCGCCGTCCTCATGGGCATGGCGGGCGGCTACGCCGCCGTCGCGGTCGTCAACGCCGTCGTCATCGCCGGAAGCGAGCGCCGCACCGAGTTCGCCGCGGCCCGCGTCGCCGGACTGACCCGCGGCCAGGTCGTCCGCGCCGCCCTGATCGAGTCCTGGGCGGTCACCGCGATCGGCCTCGCCCTCGGCTGCACCGTGGCGGCGGGAGCCCTGTCCGGCATGCTCGCCGCGTCCCTGCGCGCCGTCGACCGCCCCCTGGTCGCCGTCCCCTGGACCCTCCTCGCCGCCATCACCCTCGCCTCCTTCGCCGTGACGAGCCTCGCCTCCGTCTGGACCACCCGCGCCGCCACCAAACCCACCCCGATCACTCAGTTGGGAGCCCGCGAATGAAGCCCGAGCACGCAGAACTCCCCTCCCGCCTCCGCCACGCCGCCCACCGCACCCGCGGGCCTGCGGTCTGCACGGTCAGCGTGCGGCCACTTGGCCCGGAGGCGCGGGTGCATGAGGCCGCCGCGCCGCCGATGGTGGGCCGTCGCCGTCCAGCGCCCGGGCCCCGCGTCTGATGCCCTGGGGAGTGCCGTCGGCGTCAGCTTCCAGGGGCGTCCGCCGCTGGGGCAGCCCCCCGGCGGCCTGGTCGCTGCAGCCGCCGCCCCAGCGGTGGAGCACCGCCGGCATGAGCGGCGCCTCGGGGGCCGGTCACTGGTGTCGGCGCAGGCATGCGCTGAATTGGGGTCCGGGACTGGGGCGGGACTGTCGACGGACTCTTTCGGTGCCGGTGCCGGTGCCGGTGCCAGTGTCGGTGCTTGTGCCGGTGCCGATGGCGCGGCCGTCTGGTGATGCCGCGAGAGTTTGGTGGGGTCGTGTTTGGTCAGCCGGGGGTGGAGACGGGCCGCGGCCGAAGGTGCCGTCGATGCTGCCGGTCACGAGGGTGGGGTGTCTGGGGTGATGCGGTCGTTCGGGGGCTCGTCTGTTCGGGGGGCTCTGGTGTCGGGAATTGTGGTGTCGGGGGTTGTGGGTTTCCAGGTTGGGATTGTGGGGGTGGGGGGAGGTGGGGAGAATCGGTGTATGGGTCTGGGTTTGGCGCCTCATACGGTCGTCCTCATGGTCGTCACCGCGCTCGCCGTGGTCGGTGGGCTGGTCTACGCGATGCGGCAGGAGGAGGCCGACCGGCGGGCGTGGCGGCGGGTCTCCGACGAGGTGGGGGAGATGGGGCTGCCCGAGATACGGCGGCTGATGCGGCAGGGGCTCGTGGCGCCGAGCCCGCAGTTCTGGCAGGTGATCGAGGACGGGCTCGTCCGGTTCCGGCCGAGCGACCGGGACGAGGAAGTGCAGCGGCAGCGGTTGCTGCAGGAGGTTCGACTTCGGCTCATGCCCTGAAAGATCGGGCTGTTTCCCGAGAAAAAGAAAGGACCTCCCGGAAGGGAGGTCCTTTGTGATTTCGGAAGTTCATCAGTACGGCAGGAGGCGGCCGGACGGCGTCCTGAGGTCGGGCTGGCTCGGTTGACGTGGAGGCTTGGGGCGTTTGATGAGCTGCTGCCGTGCCATGGTGATCATCTCCCCCGTAGGGCGAGATTTAACCCGCCCGTCGAGCTGATGCCGCATTCACCTCGTACGACGCGGGCCGCGCGTGCGAGGTTCGGCGAGTGTATGCGACCACCTCTGCCCGTTCGACCGATTTTGCGGAAGTCCTCATTGCGGAGAGTGGTCGTGAAATAGCGGAGAGTGATTCGAGTGTGGCCGGACTCGGCCAGTTCAGGAGACGATGTCGCGGTTGCGGAAGCGGCGGAATGCGAGGGCGAACAGGACGGCGGCGTACGACACCGAGAGCGCGGTGCCCTTCGCCATGCCCGTCCATTCGATGTCGGGCTGGAGCGCGTCCATCCACGCGTACATCCAGTGGGTCGGCAGGAAGTCGCGGAGCGAGCCCAGGGCGGTGACGGCGTCCAGGATGTTGCTGACGATGACGAGCCCGACGGCGCCGCCGACCGCGCCGAGCGGGGAGTCGGTCGTCACCGAGAGCAGGAAGGCGAGCGCGGCCACGACGAGCTGGGCGATCAGCGAGTACCCGACGATGATCGCCATGCGCTGGAGCGCGGTGCCGACCGGGACGCTGCCGCCCGTGGGGAGTTCGACGTCGCCCCAGCCGAACGCGACGGTGCCCGCGACCAGCGACATCAGCGGCAGCGACAGGACGGCGACGACCGCGTAGCCGAGCGCGACGATCAGCTTCTGCCGCAGCAGCCGGCCGCGCGGGACGGGCGCGGCGAGCAGGTAGCGCAGGGACGACCAGCCCGCCTCGCTCGCCACGGTGTCGCCGCAGAACAGCGCGACCGCGACGACGAGCAGGAACCCGGTCGAGACGAACAGGGCGAAGAGCGCGAAGTTCAGCGCGCTCGCGGTCGCGACGTCCACCAGGCTCGGGACGCCGTCCGGACCGGGATCGCCGCCGATCTTGAACGCGGCCACGAGCACCCAGGGCAGGACGAGCAGGACGGCGAACGCGAACATCGTGCGGCGGCGGCGGAACTGCCGGACGGTCTCGACACCGAGCGGCAGCGTCCGGTTGACCTGGTACGTCACGTTCCCTCCCCGATCAGTTCGAGGAAGGCGTCCTCGAGGCGGCGGCCCGACCCGACGATCTCGGCGACGGGGCCCGCGGTGACGCGCCGTCCGCCCGCCATGACGACGGCGTGCGTGCACGTCTGCTCGACCTCGGCGAGCAGGTGGCTGGAGACGATCACCGTGCGCCCGGCCGCGGCGTAGCGGACGAGCACGTCGCGCATCTCGCGGATCTGCGGCGGGTCGAGGCCGTTGGTGGGTTCGTCGAGGACGAGCAGGTCGGGGAGGCCGAGCATGGCCTGGGCGATCGCGAGCCGCTGCCGCATGCCCTGCGAGTACGTGCGGACGGCGCGGTCGAGGGCCGGGCCGAGCGCGGCGATCTCGAGCGCCTCGTCCATGTGCGCCTCGGCGCGGGGACGTCCGGTGGCGCGCCAGTACAGGTCGAGGTTGTCGCGGCCGGACAGGTGCGGCAGGAAGCCGGGGCCCTCGACGAACGAGCCGAGCCGGGCGAGGACGGGCGCGCCGGGGGTGACGCGCTGCCCGAAGATGCGGATCTCGCCCGCGTCGGGGTGGATCAGGCCCATCAGCATGCGGAGGGTCGTGGTCTTCCCGGCGCCGTTCGGCCCGAGCAGGCCGAGGACCTGGCCCTTCTCGACGCGGAAGGAGAGGTCGGCGACGGCGAGATGCCCGTTTTTGTACTTCTTCGTCAGCCCGATGATCTCCAGTGGGACGTCGCCGTCCCCGGCGTCGGCGGGCGTGCGGCGCCGGACGAGGAGGCCCGCGGCGACGGCCAGGGCGGCGAGGGGGAGCGCCCAGACCCAGACGGGCGGCGGGCTGGTCGCGGTCGACAGCGCCGGGACGGTCGGGACGGTGAGCGGCGAGGACGCCCGCACCTTGAAGGACGCGGCCTCGGGCGGGGTCGCGAACCCCATGTCGGTGGTCGAGACGACGAGCCGGAGCCGGTGGCCGCGGTCGAACCGGTGGTCCATCCCGGGGAGCGTGACGGTGACGTCCTCGCCGTCCGGGGCGCGGAACGGCGCGGCGAGGCGGCGTGCGGGGGTCGCGCGGCCGTCCGGTGCGACGTCGTAGAGCTTGGCGAACAGCGGCACGCCGTCGCCCTCGCCCTCGCCCTCGCTCACCCGGAGCCGGACGGACGCGGCGCCGGTGAGGTGCACGGGACGGTCCAGCGGTGCGGTGTCGAACGTCGCGGACTGGCCCGGCGGGTCGGTGAGCCCGCCGCCGCCGAGGGCGCCGAGGTCGAGCCCGCCGCCGAGCGAGCCGATGCCGGGCAGGGCGGAGATGCCGGTGGGGACGCCGCCCGCGGGGCGGTGGATCGTCTGCTCGCGGCCTTCGAGGGGGAGGGCGCGGGGCGCGCCCGCCAGGCCCGGGTAGTCGGGCGCGGCGGCCTCCTCGACCACGACCTCCCCGGTGGACGAGTCGAGCCCGCCGGAGCGCGTGACCGTGAAGCCGGGGAGTTCGATGCCCCGGGCGCCCTTGAGGTGCGCGTCGAAGAAGTCGCGGACGAGGCCCCGGACGCGTTCGGTCTCCTCCGGGCCGCCGTCGTGGCCGCCCCGGTACCAGACGACGGAGACGGGCGCGCCGTTGCGGGTGATGGCGCGGGCGTTCGCGTCGGCGTGCGACAGCGGGAACAGCGAGTCGGACTGCCCCTGGACGAGCAGGGTGGGGACGTCGATGCGGTCGGCGACCGCGGACGGGCTGGAGCGCCGCAGGGTCGCGACGGCCTCGTCGGTGGGCCGTCCGGTCTCGGCGACCTCCTCGAACATCGCGCAGAGGGACGGCAGGAACCGGCCGCAGGCCGTCCCGCCGGCGCCGTTGGCGAAGAACAGCCCGGCCCACAGCTTCTTGTAGACGCCGTTCGCGGGGCCTTCGCCGGACGCGTCGGGGAACAGCGCGTCGTCGAGGCCGTGCCAGGTGATCTGGGGGGCGATGGCGTCGACGCGGTCGTCGTACGCGGCGGTGAGCAGGGAGATCGCGCCGCCGTAGGACGGTCCGGCGACGCCGATGCGCGGGTCGCCGGGGCCGTCGAGCCGGACCTCGGGGCGGGCCGCGAGCCAGTCGACGAGCCGCCGCGCGTCTTTGACCTCGTAGTCGGGCGAGTTGAGGGCGATCTCTCCGGTGGACTCGCCGAACCCGCGCGCCGACCAGGTGAGGACGGCGTACCCTTCCTCAGCGAGGGCGCGGGCTTCACCCGCCATGTCCCGTTTGGTGCCGCCGAATCCGTGCGCCAGCATGATCGCGGGGACGCGGCGGGCGTTCTCGGGCGCGTAGAACGAGACGTCCAGGGTGACGCGCTGGTCGTCGCGGGGGCCGTCCAGGACGGCGACGCGCCGTTCGAGGACGCGCACGTCCGGTGCGGTGTCGGCGGTGACGCCCCAGAGGGCGCCCGTGCCGGCGAGCGCGAGCGCGGCCCCCGCCGCCGTCCAGCGCGCGGCCCGTCCCGTTCCGTTCCAGCGCTCGCGGACCCGTCCCCCCAGCCTCATGTCGGCAACCCTATGGGCGCGGGACCGCCGCGCGCTCCGCCCGGCGGCCGATCCGCGCTGCGCCCGCCGCGGTACGCGGCCGTCCGCCCGTACGCCTCCGGGACGATCGCGGCGGTCAGGGGGCGAGGGCGGCGGTGAACATGGCGGTGAGGCGGTCGGTGAGTTCGTCCGGGTCGGCCTCGCGGAGGTCGTTGAGGCCGAAGAGCCGCCGGACGGGCCCACCGCCCATGAGGATCGTGGACGCGAGCAGCGCGCGCGCACGCGGGTTGGGCCCGTCGAGTTGCGCGACCATCGGTTCGACGATGGCGTCCTCGAGGTAGCGCAGGAGGCTCTGCTTGACCTCGGGATGCCCGGCGGAGCGGTCGAGGAGCCGCGACACCGACGTGACCGAGCGGTGTTCGACCTGGTGGGCGAAGTATTCGGCGAGCCGCCGGGGGAGGCCCTCGGGGCCGCCGGCGATGACGCCGCGCAGCACCGACTCCCCGGAGAGGACCTCGGCGAACAGGTCGGCCTTCGAGCCGAAGTAGCGGTGGACGAGCGCGGTGTTCGCGTCCGCCTCGGCGGCGATCATCCGGATGGTGACGCCGCCGTAGCCGTGCTGGCCGAACAGGTCGCGGGCGGCGTCCAGGATGCGCCGCCGGGTGGCCTCCCGGTCGCGCTTGCGGACGGCCGGACGCGCGTCGCCGTCGACCCCCGCGGGGGTGTCGACGTCGACGCCCGCGGGGTCATCGACCTGTATCGCCTCCATCACATCAGTATCCCCCGAGTTGCAAGTAAACATCCGTCTACATAGGATACATGCTAAGCACAGATAATTGAGTTCGATGGGGGCAGAGTGGTTCGAGGGAGCGCGGCTACGGCCGAGCCTGAGCAAGAGATCCCGCAGTACACGCACCGTCAGGTCCTGAAGATCCTGTCCGGCCTGATGATGGCGATGCTGACCGCGATGATCTCCACGTCGGTCATCAGCACCGCGCTGCCGACGATCGTCGGCGACCTCGGCGGCCAGGACAAGCTCGCCTGGGTGGCCAGCGCCGCGCTGCTGACGATGACCGCCTCGACGCCGCTGTGGGGCAAGCTGTCGGACGTCTTCGGCCGCAAGCTCATCTTCCAGACGGCGCTGCTGATCTTCGTCCTCGCCTCGGTGGGGGCCGGGCTGTCGCAGAACATCGGCCAGCTCATCGTCGCCCGCGGGCTGCAGGGCCTCGGCGTCGGCGGCCTGTCCGCGCTGGCGCAGGTCATCCTCGGGGACGTCGTCGAGCCGCGGCAGCGCGGACGCTACGCCGGGTACATGGGGGCGGTGTTCGGCGTCGCGACGGTCGCCGGGCCGCTGCTCGGCGGGTTCATCGTCGACGCGGGCGCCCTCGGCTGGCGCTGGTGCTTCTACGTGTGCGTCCCGCTCGCGGTCGTCGCGTTCATCGTCATCCAGAAGGTCCTCAAGCTGCCGAAGTCGCGGACCGACACGAGCATCGACGTCTGGGGCGGCATCACGATCACCGGCGCCGCCGCCGCGCTGATGTTCCTGCTGTCGATGGGCGGCGACCAGTTCGCGTGGAACTCCATCTGGACGTACGTGCTGATCGGCGTGACGGTCGTCCTGACCGCCCTCGCGATCGTCGCCGAGCGGTACGCCCGCGACCCGATCCTGCCGCTCCGCCTGTTCCGGGACCGGACGTTCGTGCTGGCGAGCATCGGCCTGCTGTGCATGGCCGTCGCCATGTTCGGCGCGATGATCTACATGCCGCAGTACCTGCAGATCGTCAAGGGGATGAGCCCCACGGTCTCCGGCCTGATGACGCTGCCGCTGGTCATCGGCATGCTGATCACCTCGACCCTCTCCGGCCAGCTCGTCACCCGCACCGGCCGCTACAAGATCTACCCGGTGGTCGGGATGGTGTTCGTCGCGGGCGCCCTGTACCTGCTGTCGCGCCTGCACGTCGACTCGTCCAGGGTCGAGATCGGCGTCGGCCTCGCGCTGCTCGGCGTCGGGCTCGGGCTGACCCTGCAGATCCTGATCCTCGCCGCGCAGAACTCCGCGGCCCGCGCCGACCTGGCGTCCACCACGTCCGGGCTGTCGTTCTTCCGCAACCTGGGCGGCGCGATGGGCGTCGCCGCGTTCGGGTCGATCCTCACCAACCGGCTCGGCGACGAGATGGCCGAGGGCGCGCGCGCCGCGGGCATCGCGCTGCCCGCGGGCGGCGACGGCGGGCTCGGCTCGCCCGACCAGATCGCGGCGCTGCCCGAGCCGATCAAGCACATCGTGCTGACCGCGTTCAACAACGCCATCGAGACCGTCTTCATCATCGGCGTCCCGATCGCCGTCCTCGGCTTCCTCGTCGTCCTCGGGCTCAAGGAGCTGCCGCTGCGCGGCGGACCGGCCGCGCCCGCGCCCACCGCCGCCGGGGGCCCGCAGGACGGCGCGACCGCCGCGGACGCCGTCCGTCCGGTGGTCACGGCGGGCCGGCACGAGCGGACGCCCGCGATCCCGCAGGCGGACCAGGAGCTCGTCGCCGCGGGCGCCGTCCCGTACGGGCACGCGGCGTCGGTCAACGAGATGTCCCACAACGGCTTCGGCTCCCCCTCGGGCGACGGCGCGCCGCGCTCCGCGGGCGACGCCGAGGTCCCCGGCGCGGCCGAGCCGGTCGCCCGGTCGGCGCCGCGCGGCGAACCCGGCGGCGTCCCGGTCCGGGGCGTGGTCCGGACGTCCGACGGCGCGCCCGTCCCGTCCGCCGCGCTCACCCTGATCGGCGTGGACGGTCATCAGCTCGCGCGCGCGCTGACCCTCGCCGACGGACGGTACGCGCTCCCCACGCCCGGACCCGGCACGTACGTGCTGATCGCGGCGACCGGGGAGCACGAGCCGCAGGCCGCGACGCTCGTCGTCGGCGACAAGCCGGTCGAGTTCGACCTCCTCCTGGCGGGCAACGGGGGCCTCGCCGGGACGGTCCGCGGCGCCGACGGGCTCGCGGTGCCGAACGCGATGGTCGTCGTCACCGACGTCCGCGGCGAGGTCGTCGGCACCGGACGGACCGGCCCCGACGGGCGGTACGCGTTCGGCGACATCGTCTCCGGGACCTACACGCTCGCCGTGAGCGCCGCCGCGCACCGGCCCGTCGCCCTGCCCGTCGAGGTCGGCGGCAACGGGCAGACCGTGCAGGACGTCGAGATGCCGCCCGGCGCCCGGGTGCGGGGGACCGTCCGGAACGCGGCGGGCGAGCCCGTCGCGGACGCCCGCGTCACGATCGTCGACGCGGCCGGCAACGTCGTCGCGATGATGATCACCGGACCGGACGGGGAGTACGCGTTCGCCGACCTGACCGGCGGCCAGTACACCGTCATCGCGTCCGGCTACCCGCCGGTGGCCACCGCGCTGTCGCTGTCGGGCGGCGGCCGCGACGAGCACGATGTCACGCTCGGCCACCCGCACGAGTGACCGACACCGCCCGGACGAACCGGGACCAACGAGCACGAGGCTGGTCAATGGACGTGAGTCGAGGTCTGCGCGGCAGCGTGCGGACGAAGGACGGCTGGGCGGTGCGGCACGCGATCGTCACCGTGACCGACCTGGCCGGGAACCAGGTGGCGCGGGAGCGGACCGGGGAGGACGGCGTGCTCGCCGCCGGCCCGCTGCCCGCCGGCACCTACACGGTGATCGTGACGGCGATGGGCTTCCAGCCCGCCGCCGCCACGCTCATCGTGACCGGCTCGGGCACCGCCGACATCGGCAGGATCGCCCTGGCCCGCGCCGGCGGCACCGAGCTGCCGCCGCCCGGCCCGTGGACGATCGACCCCGCGCACTCGAGCGTCGGCGCCGTCGCCCAGCACCTCGGGCTGTCGAGCGTCCGCGGCCGGTTCGGCGTCTTCGAGGGGCGCGTCGACGTCGCCGAACCCGTCGAGGCGTCCCGCGTGACCGCCCGCATCGACGCGTCGTCCATCGACACCGGCAACAAGCTCCGCGACGACCACCTGCGCTCCGCCGACTTCCTCAACGTCGACGAGCACCCGGTCATCGACTACGCCGGCGACCGCGTCACCGCCGCGGGCGCCGACCGCTGGACCGTCCACGGGCGGCTCACCCTCAACGGGCGCACGCAGCCGGTCGACCTCGACCTCGCTTACCTCGGGACGGGCGCCGACCCGTGGGGCGGCGTCCGCGCCGCGTTCCGTGCGACCGCCGAACTCCGCCGCCGCGACTTCGGCATCCGCTACAACGAGCTGCTGGAGGCCGGCATCGCGATGGTCGGCGAGAGCCTCCGCGTCGAGCTGGAGATCCAGGCCGTCCAGGGCACCGAACTCCCGCAGGGCTAGCGGCCCCGCAGGTCCCGCAGGAGCCGCACCGCCGACGCGCGGTCCTCCGCGCCCGTCACGATGATCTTGCCGTCGGTGATCGCCATGTCGACCCGTGGCAGGGTGACGATCTCGTCGCGGACCACGAACGCCAGGTCGCGCCCCACGGTGGAGCGCGTGAGGTCGGCGAACGCGTTCCGGTCCGCGGCCCGCAGCGTCAGCGCCACGTCGTACCCGCCTTGCCGCACCCGCGACCGCTGCACGTGCAGTTCGGACACCTCGTGGATCGCGAGCCCCTGCTCCAGCCGGTAGCACGTGGGCCCGCCCGCCGACTGCCCGGTGACGCCGCGCGTCCCGGGCGGGCACTGCCCCGGCGTCGCCTGCGTCACCGGGTAGATGTGCAGCGGATCGGCCAGCGGCACCGGCCGCGTCCGCATCGACGACGCGATCAGCCCGCCGGTCACCGCCACCGCCGCGATCAGCAGGCCCAGCGTGAGCACCATGACCAGCAGCGCCGACCGGTGCCGGTCGGCGGCCCGCGCCTGCGGCGACACCCGCCGCGCCGGCCCGGGCCGCAGCGCCGCCCGGCTCCGCTTCGCGTCCGCCGCGGCCCGCCGCCGCTCCGCCGCGCGCGCCCGCCGCCGCCCGTCCGCGTCCCCCTTCCGCCCCTCGCGGCGCGGCGGCACCGAGTGCCGCCACGGCTCCTCCGGCCCCGGCCGCCCCCAGCTCTCCTGCCCGAGCGCCTCCACCGGATCCGTCCACGAGTCCTCGCGCCACCCACGCCCGCCCCCGGGGGCGGCACCGAACGGCGCCGCACGCCCAGGCCGCACAGCCGCCCCCGAGCCACTCCCTGCACGCCCGCCGACGTCCCCCGGGAGAGGCGCCCCCGGCCGCGTGTCCCCACCCCGCACACCAGACAGCGGGGCGTCGCCGGGCCGCACGGGCGTCGTCGGACCGTCGTCTGCGCGCGCGCCGACGTCTTGGGGTCGGGCCGGTGCGGGCTGCGTGTCCCCAGCGCGCGCGCCGGACGACGGGGCGTCGCCGGGACGGGTGGGTGCACCTGGGGCGTCGTCCGTGCGCGCGTCGGCGGCCTCGGGGGCGGGGGACACCGGTTGCGTATCGCCTGACCGTGCTTCGACGGGTGGGGCGGACGGGCTGGGCGTGGGGGGTTCGTCCTCGTCGAGGGTGCTTCCGAGGATGCGGACGTTCCGGGGCTCGGGCTCGGGAGCGGCGGGAGTGTCCGGTTCGTCGGGCGAGGAGTCGGTGAGGGGTTGGGTGTCCTGATTGTCCGGGGTGGGGGCGTCGTCCTTCTGGCGTCGACGGTCCTTGTTGCGGCGCGGCACGACCCGCATCGTCACCTCCCCGGGGACATGATCTCTCCAGTGTTCCAGGATGAGACGCCGTCCCGCACCGTGTCGCGTCCGAACCCGGCCGCTGTTCGCTGATCGCTCACCACGTGGAACGGTGCCCGTTTCGCGACGGTTCCATACGCGGAGAACCCGGCCCCGTAAGGCGTGGGGCCGGGTTCTCCGGTGTTCGTCAGTCGATGCGCCAGGTGTCGCCGCTGCCGAGGAGGGCGGCGAGGTCGCCGGCGCCCTGGGTCTCGACGGCCTCGTCGACCTGCTCGCGCATCAGCTCGTCGTAGGACGGGCGGTCGACGTCGCGGAAGATGCCGATCGGGGTGTGCTCGAACGCGGGCGAGTCGAGGCGGGACAGGGCGAACGCGTGGGACGGGTCCGAGGCGTGGGCGTCGTGGACCACGATCTCGGACGGGTCGACGTCGGCGACGTTCACGACCTCGAAGGAGCCGGTCGGGGTGCGCCGGAGGCCCTTCGAGCGGTCGGCGCCGAAGACGATCGGCTCGCCGTGTTCGAGGCGGACGGTGATGTCGTCGCGGACGTCGGCGTCCTTCAGCGGGTCGAAGGCGCCGTCGTTGAAGATGTTGCAGTTCTGGTAGATCTCGACGAGCGCGGTGCCGCGGTGCTGGGCGGCGGCGCGCAGCACCGACTGCAGGTGCTTGCGGTCGGAGTCGATGGTGCGGGCGACGAACGTGCCCTCGGCGCCGACGGCGAGCGAGATCGGGTTGAACGGCGCGTCCAGGGACCCCATCGGCGTCGACTTGGTGATCTTGCCGATCTCGGACGTCGGGGAGTACTGGCCCTTGGTCAGCCCGTAGATCCGGTTGTTGAACAGCAGGATCTTCAGGTTGACGTTGCGGCGCAGCGCGTGGATCAGGTGGTTGCCGCCGATCGACAGCGCGTCGCCGTCGCCCGTCACGACCCAGACCGACAGGTCCGGACGGGAGGTGGCGAGGCCCGTCGCGATCGCGGGGGCGCGGCCGTGGATCGAGTGGAACCCGTAGGTGTTCATGTAGTACGGGAACCGGGACGAGCAGCCGATGCCCGACACGAACGTGATGTTCTCCTTGCGCAGCCCGAGTTCGGGCAGGAAGGACTGGACGGCCGCGAGGATCGCGTAGTCACCGCAGCCGGGGCACCACCGGACCTCCTGGTCGGTCTTGAAGTCCTTCAGCGTCTGCTTGCCGTCGGTCTTCGGAACCAGGGAGAGGGGGCTGCGGCCGTTGCCGTTGACTTCACTCACTGTCGATCACATCCTGGATGACGCCCTGCAGCTCTTCGGCCTTGAAGGGCAGGCCGCGGACCTGGTTGTAGCCGATGACGTCCACGAGGTACCGGCCGCGCAGCAGCAGCGCGAGCTGGCCCAGGTTGATCTCCGGCACGATGACCTTGTCGTAGGAGCGCAGGACCTCGGGCAGGTTCGCGGGGAACGGGTTGAGGTGCCGCAGGTGGGCCTGCGCGACGCGCTGCCCGGTGTCGCGGACGCGGCGGACGCCGGCGGAGATCGCGCCGTACGTGCCGCCCCAGCCGAGGACGAGCACGCGGGCCGCGCCGGACGGGTCGTCCACGGTGAGCGGGGCGATGTCGTTCGCGATGCCGTCGACCTTGGCCTGGCGGAGCCGGACCATCTTGTCGTGGTTCGCCGGGTCGTAGGAGATGTTCCCGGACCCGTCGGCCTTCTCCAGCCCGCCGATCCGGTGCTCCAGCCCGGCGGTGCCGGGGATCGCCCACGGACGGGCGAGGGTCTCCGGGTCCCGCTTGAAGGGCTGGAAGTCGGGGTCGGCGGCCGTCGCGAAGTCGGGCTCGATCTTCGGGAGGCTCGCGACGTCCGGCAGTTTCCACGGCTCGGAGCCGTTCGCGAGGTAACCGTCGGACAGCAGGATGACCGGCGTGCGGTACTTGACGGCGATACGCGCGGCCTCGATCGCGGCGTCGAAGCAGTCGGACGGCGACTGCGGCGCGATGACCGGGACGGGCGCCTCGCCGTTGCGGCCGTGCATGGCCTGCAGGAGGTCGGCCTGCTCGGTCTTGGTGGGCAGCCCGGTGGACGGCCCGGCGCGCTGGACGTCGATGACCAGCAGCGGCAGCTCGGTGGCGACGCCGAGGCCGATCGTCTCGCTCTTCAGCGCGATGCCGGGCCCGGACGTCGTGGTGACGCCGAGGGACCCGCCGAAGGACGCGCCGAGCGCGGCGCCCACGGCCGCGATCTCGTCCTCGGCCTGGAACGTTCTGACGCCGAACCGCTTGTGCTTCGACAGTTCGTGCAGGATGTCGGACGCCGGGGTGATCGGGTACGAGCCGAGGTACACCGGCAGCCCGGACTGGACGCCCGCGGCGACGAGCCCGTACGCGAGCGCGACGTTGCCGGTGATGTTGCGGTACAGGCCGGACTCGTGCTCGGCCGGCTTGATCTCGTACTGGACGGAGAACGCCTCGGTGGTCTCGCCGTAGCTCCAGCCCGCCTGGAAGGCCGCGATGTTGGCCTTCATGATCTCGGGCTTCTTGGCGAACTTGCGCTCCAGGAACGCGAGCGTCCCCTCGGTCGGGCGGTGGTACAGCCACGACAGGAGCCCGAGCGCGAACATGTTCTTCGCGCGTTCGGCGTCCTTCTTGGAGATGTCGAAGTCGGCGAGGGCGGTCACCGTCATCGACGTGAGCGGCAGGGCGTGCACCCGGTACTCGGCGAGCGAGTCGTCCTCGACCGGGTTGGCCGCGTAGCCGACCTTGGCGAGGTTGCGCTTGGTGAACTCGTCGGTGTTGACCAGGACGTCCGCCCCGCGGGGGAGGTCCCCGAGGTTGGCCTTGAGGGCGGCCGGGTTCATGGCGACCAGGACGTCGGGCGCGTCGCCCGGCGTGAGGATGTCGTGGTCGGCGAAGTGCAACTGGAAGCTGGACACGCCGGGGAGGGTCCCGGCGGGGGCGCGGATCTCGGCCGGGAAGTTCGGCAACGTGGAAAGGTCGTTGCCGAACGCGGCCGTCTCCTGGGTGAAGCGGTCGCCGGTCAACTGCATGCCGTCACCGGAGTCCCCGGCGAAGCGGATGATGACGCGGTCGAGCTGCTGGACCTGTTTGGTCACAGAGGAAGACCTCCTCGACGGGCAGCACCCGACCTGGGGGAGGCACCCAGGATCGTGATGCTACTTAGGCTTGCCTTCATGGTATGTCCGGGAGGCGATGCTGGGATCGGGGGACTGCTGAGTCACCGGACACCCCGGGTACGAACTGGTCGAATCCCCCAGTTACCGCCGACACAGGCAGCTGTGCTGGCGGCAGAGGTCGACGTGCAGCCGCCGGACGAGCCTTCTGCGGTTCGCCGAGGAGCCGTCATCTCCCGTGGGCACGGAGTTCACGCCCCGAAGTGTAGACAGAGCGAATTCCGCTCGAACCCACCGGCCCCCACGCGACCCCGGCCGCGGCCGACTCCGGCCGTCCGGGCGGGCCGGGCGGGCCGGGCGCTCACGGGGTCCGCGACGTGACGGCCTGCGGGGCGTCCGGCGCCGTCGCGCCCGGCGAGGCCGACGAACCGGGCCGCGGCGCCGCGGCCTGCACCAGCTCCCGGCGCTCGGCGTCGATCTCGGCGAGCAGTTCCGGGACGTCGTCCGCGGCGAGCGCCTCGCCGACGACGCGGGCGTTCGCCTGGTACGGGTACGAGCCCGGGTTGTTCAGCGCGGCCCGCATCCACGTCCGCCACTGCCTGCCCGCGACCGTGCAGCTCAGCGTGACCGTCCGGGCGTCCGTCACGGGCGCCGAGCCGCGGCACGTTCCGAGCGGCCGCCCCCGCGAGTCGATCGACGCCCGCAGCGACGCGCGCGCGTCCGCCGAGACCGTCCCCTCCCAGGTCGACAGCGTCGCCGGGACCTGGACGGTGCAGCCGTTCATGTTCTGGTCGCAGTTCTTGAACGTCAGCTTGCCGGGCGTGAAGTGCAGCGTGGGGTCGGTCGCGCCCCCGAGCTGCTTCACGCGCGCGCGCAGTTCTTTGAACAGGGGCGCCGGGTCGGTGAGGGGCTGCGCCTTGAGCGCGAGCGTGGTCCGGCCGGACGTGCGCACGCCCAGCAGGCGGTGCGGTGCGGCGACCGCGACGAGGTACTCGGCGTCCGCGGCCCGCACCACGTAGGCGGGGACGCCGCCGACCTCCTCCCGCTTCGGGTTCGCGGACGCCTTGGCGAGCATCCGCGCCACCGACTCCGGCGACAGCGTCTTCGCGACGTCCACGCCGGGCAGCGCCAGCGGCGCCTTCGCCCAGCCGCCCGCGTAGTACTCGGGGTGCTCGGTGCCCGCCGCGTACGCGCGCCAGAAGTCGAGCCCCGCCTTGATGTAGGTGACGCCGTCGACCGTCGCGAGCAGCGCGGTCCGGGCGCCGGCCGTGAGCGTCCCGCTGGCCGACCCCTCCGGGCTGATCTGCAGCCGCAGCCGCGCGGGCCCGCCCGCGACGGTGAGCGTCCCCGCGTACCGGAGACCGAGCCCGTCGGTGAGCCCCCGGCCCGCCGCGAGCGACCACGCGGGCGGCGGCGTCACGGACGGCTTCGCGATCGGCCCGGACGGTTCGTCGTCCGCGGCCGTCGCCATCGTGACGGCGCCCGCGGCGGTCGCGGCCATCGCGACCCCGGCCGCGAGCAGCAGCATCCGGTTCCGCTTCGCCATCCCGCGCTGCCGCCCCGGGACGGCACCGGGCGGCACCGGCCCGCCGCTCCCCGGCGGCACCCGCCCGTCACCGCCGGGACCGCCGGGACCGCCGGGGTGCCCGTCGTCCGGGCCGCGTCCGGCCTCCGGCCATGCCGGGCCGTCCGCGAACGCGTCCGGCCGCCGCTCGTGCGCGGCCCGTCCGGCGACCGGCACGTCGCGCGGCGCGCCGCCGCGGCGGCCGTGCCGCGGGACGGCGGGCTCGTGCGGGCGCCCGGGAGGCATGCCGGGCGCGGCGGGATCGGTGGGCTCGGAGGAAGGGAAGTCCACGATGACAAGAATGCCCGACGACACGGGTCCCCGGAGCGGGGACGGACGCGTCGCCGGGCATCCGGACGCGGACCGGTGCGGCGCGCGGAGCACCCCGCCTGCGGTGCTCCGCGCCCCTCACCTGCGGTGGCCTGCGCCTACTCGCTGTCGAGGCCGCTCTGCATCGCCTGGACCTCGCTCGCCGTGGCGCCGATCACCTTGTAGTCGGCGTGCTTGTAGAACGTGCCGCCGGTCTTCTCGGCCCAGCTCGTCCACGCGGAGCTCTTGACCCGGCAGCTCGCCCAGACCGGGTCCTCCGTCTTGATCGTGATCGTGGTGGTGCACTCGCCGAGGCTCTTGCCCGTCAGGGTCCCGGCCGTCAGCGAGAACTGGATCTCGACGCTGACGGGCGTCCCGACCCCGTACGGCGGCCGGATCTGCGCCTGCACGGTGCAGCCGGAGTCGTCCTGGCAGTTGCCCTTCTTCCACTCGGCGATCGTCGGGCGCGCCGCCGCGTTGAACGAGTCCTTCAGCTCGCCCATGCTCGTGCGCATGTTCGAGACGATCGTCTCGCTCTCCGAGGAGCTCTTCGGGTTCACGTCCAGCGCCACGCGCGGCGTCGTCGCCTCGAAGTGCAGCAGCTCGGGGTCGTCGGAGTCGCTGATGTAGAGGGTCGAGGAGAACGTGCTGAACTTGAGCGCCTTCGTGCCCTTCCAGCTCGTCTCGACCGGGTCGACCGTTCCACCGGCGGCCGCGTCCAGCTTGGCCGCCAGCGCCGTCGGCGACAGCTCCTCCTTGAACTTCAGGTCGAGCTCGTCGGGGTTCATGCGCCCCCACTGCTCGCCGTCGCCCAGGTAGTACGGCGTCTCGGACCCGGAGATCTGCTGCTTCCAGAACGCGGAACCGGCCTTGGCGAACAGCATCCCGTCGGCCGCCAGCACGGTGACCTGGCTGTTGTTCCACGTCACGGCGCCGTAGGCGCGGCCGCCCTTGGTGACCGACAGCTCACCGCGGATCGCGTTGGCGCCGCCGCCGAAGTCGCCCTCCAGCCCGACGGAGGTGTCGGCGCCGATGTCGTCCGCCGCGGCGCGCAGCTTCTCCTCGGGGGTCATGCCGCCGCTCGTGGCGATCACCACCGCGACCACGGCGACGATGATCACCGCGACCAGGCCGCCGCCGACCAGCAGGGCGATCAACGGGCCGTTGCCGCGCCTCGGCGGAGACGGCGGGGGCATCCCCGGCCCCATCGGGGCACCGGGCGGCGGGGGGAAGAAGGGGGGAGGGGTGCCGGGGCCGCCGACGCCGCCGGGGCCCGGCCCGCCCGGGACGCCGGGACCGTGGCCGCCCGGACCCGCGGGCGGCGGCGGAGGCGGCCAGGACGAACCGCCCGGGGTCTCCCAGCCGCCAGGCGGCGGAGGAGGGTTGCTCATCTGGTCACGTCCTTCCAGGTCAACTGACCCCAATGCATCACTAGTGTGCAGTAAAAGGATGACACTGCGATCCTCCAGGGGGGAGGTACGTCGTCACACTCCCCGTGGACCGTCCTCAGGGATACTCGGTGAGACGCACTCCGGGAGGAAGTCGTGCATAACTATTTCGACTCATATGCGCTCGTCCTGGCGCTGCTCCTGGTAGGCGGCGCCATCGTCGGGGGCGGTCTCGCCGCCAACCGCATGCTGCGCCCGCATCGTCCCACGGCCGAGAAATTCATGACGTACGAGTGCGGCGTCGACCCGGTCGGCGAGGGCTGGGCGCACTCCTACGTCCGGTACTACGTGTTCGCCTACCTGTACGTCGTGTTCGCCGTGGACGCCGTCTTCCTGTTCCCGTGGGCCACCGTCTTCGACGCCCCCGGCTACGGCTTCACCACCCTGGGCGAGATGTTCGTCTTCCTGGGGTTCCTCGCCACCGGCCTCGCCTACGCCGCGAAGAAGGGCGTCCTGTCCTGGGTCTGATCCCGGCGCCGGCCGCCCGCCGCGGCCTTCCGCGGGCCTGAACGGGGCGCGTCCCGGCTGTAACAATGAGGGCGTGGGCACTGAGGGCAAGGGCACCGGGCGCGCGGGCGCCGAGCGCGCGGGCACCGTCGATCTACCGTCGCCGGGCGTGGGGCCGCTGTCGCGGATCGCCCCCAAGCCGATCAAGTTCGTGCTCAACTGGGGGCGCCGGTACTCCCTGTGGGTGTTCAACTTCGGTCTCGCCTGCTGCGCGATCGAGTTCATCGCCACCTCGATGAGCCGGCACGACTTCATGCGCCTCGGCGTCATCCCGTTCGCGCCCGGCCCCCGGCAGGCCGACCTCATGGTCGTGTCCGGCACGGTCACCGACAAGATGGCCCCCGCCGTCCGGCGCCTGTACGAGCAGATGCCCGAACCGAAGTACGTCATCTCGTTCGGGGCGTGCTCCAACTGCGGCGGCCCCTACTGGGACTCCTACAGCGTCACCAAGGGCGTCGACCAGATCATCCCCGTGGACGTGTACGTGCCGGGGTGCCCGCCGCGTCCCGAGGCCCTGCTGCACGGCATCGTCCACCTGCAGGAGCGGATCGCGGGCGAGACGCTGGGCGACCGGTACGACGGCGACCCGGTGACGCCCCCGCCCCCGCCGCGCCCGCTGTCCCCGACCGTCCTGCGCCGCCCCCTCCAGCCCCCGCCCGCACCCGAACCCGAGCCGTCGGCACCCGTGCCCGAGCCGCCGGAGGACGGGGCGCGCGCGGTCGTCGCGCCGCCGCCGGAGGACGACGACGAGGCGCGCGACGTCCCCGAGTACGACGAGCGGCCGCTCGGGCCGTCCGACGTCGAGGCCGTGCAGGCGGCCGACGTCCGGACGCAGCCCGTCCCGTCCCTCGACGACGCCCCGCCGGCCCCGGGACCCGCGGACGAGACGATCCCGGTGGCGCCCGTCGGCGAACCGGCCCGCCCGTCCGGTCCCATCGGGCGCACGCCGGACGGGGACGAGACGGTCCCGGTCCTGCCCGTCGAGAACCCCGACGGGGACGAGACGCTGCCGGTGCAGGCGCTCGCGGACGACCCGCCGCGGTTCGGCCTCCCCGGGCGGCGCGCCCGGGACCTGCGCGACCACGACCCGACGATCATCCCCGGGCTGTCCGACGGCGGCCACTACGAGATCGACCACGACGAGATCGGCCACGACGAGATCGGGCACGACGAGATCGGACACGACGACGAGATCGGGCGCGACCGGTGACCGCGGACGGGCCCGCCGGGCTCGAGTCCGCGTGGCGCGGGCGGTTCGGCGACGAGGTCAGCACCGAGGAGACGCACGGCGGCCTCGCCGTCGGCGTCCCGCCCGAGCTGTGGATCGACGCGCTGACGTTCGCCCGCGACGACCTGGCCTGCGGCTTCTTCGACTGGCTGACCGGCGTCGACGAGCTGGAGGACGGCTTCGCCGTCGTCGTGCACGTGTACTCGCTCGAGCGCCGCCACCACCTGCTCGTCCGCACGCGGGTCCCCCGGGACGAGCCGGTGCTGCCGACCGCGACGGCCGTGTACCGGGGCGCGGCGTGGCACGAGCGCGAGACGTTCGAGATGTTCGGCATCGCGTTCGAGGGGCACCCGCACCTCGTCCCGCTCCTCCTGCCGGACGGCTTCGAGGGGCATCCGCTGCGCAAGGACTTCGTGCTCGCGGCGCGCGTCGCGAAACCGTGGCCGGGCGCGAAGGAACCGGGCGAATCGGGACACGGGGCGCCGAGCCGCCGCCGCGTCCGTCCGCCCGGGATCCCCGACGCGGGCCCGTGGGCGGAGGCGGCCGAACGCGCCGCCCGTCCGGCCGCCCGTCCGGCCGCCCGTCCGGACGAGCGCGCCGCCCGTCCGCCGGAGAGGGACCCGGATGCTTGAGGTCGTCGTCAAGCTCGCGCTCGTCGCGGCCGCGTTCGCGGTCCTGCCGCTCCTGGTGGGGCAGGCCGAGCACAAGGTCATGGCCCACATGCAGAGCCGCCTCGGCCCCATGTACGCGGGCCGCTTCCACGGGTGGGCGCAGCTCGTCGCGGACGGCGTGAAGTTCGCGCAGAAGGAGGACGTGGTCCCGCTGGCGGCGGACCGGTGGGTGTTCAAGCTCGCGCCGGGCGTCGCGCTCGTCCCGTACCTGCTGGTGCTGCTCGTGATCCCGGTCGGGCCGGGCGGTCAGGTCGCGCTCGACCTCGGCGTCGGCGTGTTCTTCGCGCTGGCGGTGATGGGCGTCGGCGTGATCGGCGCGATCATGGCGGGCTGGGCGTCGGCGAACAAGTACTCGCTGCTCGGCGGGATGCGCGTCGCGGCGCAGCTGATGTCGTACGAGCTGCCGATGGTGTTCGCGGCGTCGTCGGTGGCGATGGCGGCCGGGACGCTGTCGCTGCAGGGCGTCGTGGAGGAGTGGCGCTGGTGGTGGCTGCCGTGGCAGGCGGTCGGCGCGGTCGTGTTCTTCGTCGCGGGCCTCGCCGAGCTGCGCCGCCCCCCGTTCGACATGCCGGTCGCCGACTCGGAGATCATCTTCGGCCCGTACACCGAGTACGGCGGCCTCCGGTTCGCGCTGTTCATCCTCGCCGAGTACGCCGGGATCGTCGTGCTCTGCGCGCTCACGACCGTCCTGTTCCTCGGCGGGTGGAAGGGCCCGTTCCTGAACACCGAGCTGGGCTGGTTGTGGACGACGCTGAAGGTCGCCGCGCTCGCGTTCTGCGTCATCTGGCTGCGCGTCGCGAACCCCCGGATGCGCGAGGACCAGCTGCAGAAGCTCGCCTGGGCGTGGCTCGTGCCGCTGTCCCTCGCGCAGCTCGCGCTCACCGGCGTCCTCAAGGTCGCCCTCTAGAGGTACTCGTCGTCGCCGCCTTCGAGGTCGTTGAGCCCGACGTGCAGCGGGTCGAGCGGCCCGTCGCCCCATGGTTCCAGGTACGTTTCCGCGGGCCGCCGCACGCCGTCGGCCCAGCGGACGTCCAGCCATTTCGTCGCGAGCACCGGCTCCCGCAGCGGCGGCAGGGCGCCGGCGAGCGCGTCCCAGTCGAGGGCGAGCCCGTCGACGGTGACGCCGCCGTGCGACGACGGCGCCTTCCCGGCCTCGGCGTCCGCGAGGATCCGGTCGAGCTCGGCGCGGGCGGCGGCGTCGCCCGCCCGGCCCCGGTCGTGCAGGTCGAACGCGTGCGCCAGCAGCGGCAGGGACCGCTCCGGGTCGAAGTCGTAGGGGTCCATGATCCGCGCGGCGACGCGCCCGGCCCCGTCGTCCTCGCCGGTCTCCTCGTCGCCGTCCTCATCCTCGTCGAGGTCGTCGAGGTCGTCGGCCCGCAGGGCGAGCACGCGGGCGAGCGCCGCGTCGCAGCGCTCGTCGCCCGTCCGCAGGAAGGGGTGCAGGTCGACGCCCTGGACGATCTCGCCCTCCTGGACGACCCACGCGTGCAGGACGGCGCCGTACAGCATCACCAGGTAGTCGTCGACGCCGCCGCCGAGGGACTCGAAGCTCTCCCGGAGGAGGTCGAGCGTCGGCGCGGCGTGCACGTGCCCCTGCCGGGCGCCGCCGGGCGACACCGAGAACTCCAGCAGGTAGCAGCTGTGCGGCAGCCCCTCTTCTTCGTCGCGCGAGTCGGTTTCGGGCGCGTCGGGCACGTCGGCCTCCGGGAACGGGAGCGGGTTCGGAGACCGGTTCTACCGGACGGGTCGGACGTTACGGCAGGAAGATCGTGAAGTCGGCGAGCTGGGGGAGGACGTCGGGCGGCAGGTCGGCGTCCACGACCATCTCCTCGACGGAGATGAACGGGCCCGTCTCCGCCCGCCGCCGGACGACCCGTTCGGCCAGCTCGGGCGTCATGCCGGGCAGCGCCGCGATGATGTTCGGCGGGGCGTGGTTGACGTCGACGAGGCCGCCGTCGTCGTAGGTGCGCGGCTCGTCCGGACGGCCGATGCGCAGCTCGCGCGCGAGCGCCGGGTCGCGCGCGGCGAGCTCCCGGGCCTCCTCGCGCAGCGTCCGCCGGAACTTGGCGACCTCGATGGCGTGCTCGTTCGCGAGGTTGCGCGGCGGCTCCTTCGGGAACACCTTCGACCGCGCCGCGAACGCGTGCCCGGTGCCGCCGATCCACAGCAGCATCATCAGGAACGAGCCGATCGCGCTGAGCAGCAGGCTGTCGAACCCGAACGACGCCATCGAGACCATCAGCCCGGCGCCGTAGCCGGTGGCGGCGGCGCCCATCCCCCACGAGCCCCGCTTGATCGCGGCGTACATGAACGAGAACGGCGTCCCGTACCCGAAGGTGAGCAGCGGGACGAGCGCCCAGCCGACCCCGCTCGACACGGCCGGGGCCACGACGGGGACGGGCGGCGGTGGCGGCAGCGGCGCCGCCGGCGGGTGCGGCGCGCGCCACGGCGGCGACCCGTACGGGCGGGGCGGACCGCCGTGCGGGACGCGCGGCGCCTGCGGCGCCCGGGGCGGGTGCGGCGGGCGCGGGGCGCGCGGCGGCGCGTGCGGCGCGTCCCCGGGCCGGCCGGGTCCTGCTTTCTCGGGGCCGTTCGCGTGGCTCACCTGACCTCCTCGCCGCAGGCCGATCGCGGTACGGACCGGCGGTCCCACGTCTCGTACGACGAACGCGGCCGCCGTCGCGTTCCCCCGCGCCCCGCAGTGCGCAATCATGGGGCCGTGGGACGGCTACCAGGAGGCGGGCTGGCCAAGGGGCTGGCCGTCACGTTGCGGACGATGACGCGGCGTTCCATCACGCGCCAGTATCCGGAAGTGCAGCCGGATCTGCCACCGCGCAGCCGGGGCGTCATCGCGCTGTTCGAGGAGAACTGCACGGTCTGCATGCTCTGCGCCCGCGAGTGTCCGGACTGGTGCATCTACATCGACTCCCACAAGGAGACGCTCCCGGCCGAGGGCGGCGGGCGCGCGCGCACACGGAACGTCCTCGACCGGTTCGCCATCGACTTCGCGCTGTGCATGTACTGCGGCATCTGCGTCGAGGTGTGCCCGTTCGACGCGCTGTTCTGGTCGCCGGAGTTCGAGTACGCCGAGTACGACATCGCCGAGCTGACGCACGAGAAGGAACGGCTGCGGGAGTGGATGTGGACGGTCCCGCCGCCGCAGGCCCCCGATCCGGCCGCCGAGGACCCGAAGGAGCTGGCCGCGGCGGAGAAGGCCGCCGCCCGCGCCGCCCGCACCTCCGGCGGGCCCCCGGGGGACGCGCGGTGACCGGCCAGGAGGTCGTCTTCGCGCTGCTCGGCGTCGTCGCCGTCGGCTCCGCGCTGCTCGTGGTGACGACGCGTCAGCTCGTCCACGCGGCACTGTGGCTGGTCGTGTCGTTCGGCGCGCTCGCCGGCGGCTACCTGGTGCTGACGGCGGAGTTCGTCGCGTGGGTGCAGGTGCTGATCTACGTCGGCGCGATCGTCGTGCTGCTGCTGTTCGGGATCATGCTGACCCGCGCGCCGATCGGCGAGTCCGCCGACCTCGACTCCCCGAACCGGTGGGTCGCCGCCGCCGTGGCCGCCGCGACCGCCGCCGTCCTGGTCACCGTCCTCGTCATGGGCTTCGGCGACGAGCGGATGCCGCTGCGCGCCGGCGGCGGCTCGGCCGAGGAGCTCGGCTCGGCGGTGTTCCGCACGTGGGTGCTGCCGTTCGAGGTGCTGTCGGTGCTGCTGCTCGCGTCCCTCGTCGGCGCGATCGTCCTGTCCCGCTCGGACGTCCGCACGAAGCCCGACCGGGCGAAGACCGACCGCACGAAGCCCGAGCCGGACGGCGAGCCGGAGGCCGAGCGGGACGGCGAGCCGGAGGCCGCGCCGGACGGCGAGCGGGAGGGCGAGCGCTGATGCACCTCGCCTACCCCACGGTCGTCGCGGCCCTCCTGTTCTCGATCGGCGTGTACGGGGTGCTGGCGCGGCGGAACGCGATCCTCGTCCTGATGTCGGTCGAGCTGATGCTGAACGCCGTGAACCTGAACCTCGTCACGTTCGACGTGTGGCTCCAGGACCGGCTGCACGGCGGCCAGGTCCTCACCCTGTTCACGATCGTGATCGCGGCGGCGGAGATCGGCATCGGGCTCGCGATCGTCCTGCTGGTCTACCGGAACCGCCGCATGATCGACGTCGACCGCCTCCGCGACCTCGCCGAGGACCGGACGGACGAACGTCCGGATCGTCCCGCGAGCCCGGCCCGGGACGAGGAGGCCGCACGGTGATCGCCCTCGCGTCCCTGACCGTCCTCCTCCCGTTCGCCGCCGCCCTCGCCGGATTCCTCCTCGGCCCCCGCCTCACCCGCGCGCTGCGCGGCGGCACGCCCCCGCGGTCGCCGCTGCGCAACGGCCCCGCGCTGATCGCGTGCGTCCCGGCGGCGGTGTCGCTCGTCCTCGCGGCGATCGTCGCGTTCACCGTCTGGCGCGACCCCGGGACCCGCACCGGCGGGCTCACCGTCGTCGACACCGGCACCGTCCCGATCCGGGTCGCGCTGCAGGTGGACGGGCTGTCGGCCGTCGTCGCGCTGATGGTGTGCTGCGTCGCGCTCGCCGTCCAGGTGTACTCGGTCGTCTACCTCGACGGCGACCGCCGCTACTCCTCGTACGCCGCCTTCGTGTCGCTGTTCACGTCGGCGATGCTGCTCGTCGTCTTCGCCGCCGACCTGATCGTCCTGTACGTCGGCTGGGAGGTCATGGGCGTCTGCTCGTACTTCCTGATCGGCCACCACTGGGAGGAGCGGGAGTACTCGCGGGCGGCCGTCAAGGCGTTCCTGACGACCCGGCTCGGCGACGCGGGCTTCCTCGTCGGCATCATCGTCCTGGGGGTCGGCGCCGGATCGTTCGCGATCGACGACGTCCTGCGGTTCGCGGGCGGCCTCCCGGACACGACCGTCACCGTCGCCGCGCTGCTGCTCCTCGCGGGCGTCGTCGGCAAGAGCGCCCAGTTCCCGCTGCACACCTGGCTGCCGGACGCGATGGCCGGTCCGACGCCGATCAGCGCGCTGATCCACGCCGCGACGATGGTCGCGGCGGGCGTGTACGTCGTCGCGCGGCTGTTCGGCGTGTTCGCGGCGGCCCCGGCGGCACTGGCCGTCCTCGGCGTCCTGGCCGTCGTCTCCATGGTCGGGGCGGCGCTCGCGGCCCTCGCGCAGGACGACCTCAAGCGCGTCCTCGCGTACTCCACGATCAGCCAGCTCGGCGTGATGGCCGCCGGCCTCGCCGTCGGCGCGCACACCCCGGCGATCTTCCACCTGCTGTCGCACGGCGCGTTCAAGGCGCTGCTGTTCCTCGCCGCCGGGTGCGTCATCGTCACGACCGGAACGAACATGCTCGCCCGCTACGGCGGCCTCCGGCACGGCATGCCGATCACGTTCTGGTCGATGACGATCGGGCTCGGCGCGCTCGCGGGCGTCCCGCCCCTGTCCGGCTGGTTCAGCAAGGACTCGGTCATCGAGGCCGCCCAGCACTCCGCCCTCCACGGCGGGACCCTGTACGACGAGGCGCGCGGACCGGGCCTCATGGCCGTCGTCCGTCCTATGGAGAGCCACCCGGGTGAAGGCGGCTGGTTCGCCTACGCGCCGATAAGCCCCGGCACCACGCTCGAACCGACCTACGGCCAGACCATCCCCACCGGGGTCGCCTGGCTCGTCTACCTGGGGCTGCTCCTCACCATCGCCCTCACCGCCGCCTACGCGACCCGCACCTGGCTGATGACGTTCTTCGGTGAGCCGCGCGGGACGCACGACGCCCGCGAGCCGTCGAAGATCATGTCGTGGACGGTCGCGGCGCTCGCCGTCCCGGCGGCGGTCCTCGGGTTCTTCGGGCTCGGCGCGGACGAACTGCGGCCGCACGTCGGCCCCGCGCTCCTCGGGCTCCTCTTGACCGCGCTCGGTGCGGGAGCCGCGTTCCTCATCTGGAACCGCGATCCCGCACTCGACCCGGCGCGCGCGCTCGGGCGCGTCCGTCCGGTCTTCGCGCGCGCCTTCTACGTGGACGAGCTGTACGCGGCGGCCATCGTGCGGCCCGTCCGGGCGCTCGCGCGCCTCGTCCTCACGGCGGACGCGCGCGGCGTCGACGCCGCCGTCGTCGCGACCGGACGGTCGGCGCGCCGGATCGCCGGGCCCCTGCGCCTCCCGCAGAACGGCAACCCGCAGACGTACCTGACGGGCCTGCTCGCGGGCGTCGTCGTCATCGCGGCCGTGGTGGTGATCTTCCAGTGATCTTCGTCGTGATGATGGCGATCCCGCTCTGCGGGGCGCTCGCGCTGCTCCTGCCGCGCGACCGGTTCCTCGCGAGCGGCCTCGCCGTCCGCCGGTTCGGGACGTTCGCGTCCGGCGCGACGCTCCTCGTCGCGGTCGCCGCGCTCAACGCGTTCGACTACGCCGACCCGTCCGCCGTCCAGCTCGGGATCGACCGGGAATGGGCCCCCGCGATCGGGCTGCGGTTCCACCTGGGCGTCGACGGGATCTCCCTCCCGCTCGTCGCCCTCACCGCCCTGCTCACCTTCCTGTGCTTCCTGCACCTGCTCCGGCACGTCCCGGACGGCGGCGACGTGCGGCTGCTGACCGCGCTGCTGCTCGTCCTGGAGGTCGGGCTCCTCGGCACCTTCACGTCCCTCGACCTCGTCCTGTTCTTCGTGTTCTTCGAGGTCGTGCTGATCCCGATGTACGCGGTGATCATGCTGTGGGGCGGGCCGGGGCGCCGCGCCGCCGCGTACAAGTTCGTCCTCTACACCCTCCTCGGCTCCGGGCTGCTCCTCGCCGGGATGCTGCTGGTCGCCGTCGACGCCGGGACGCTCGACATGACCGAGCTGGCCGCGCGGCACGGCTCCGGCCTGACCCACGGCATGCAGGTGACGGCGTTCGCGCTGATGGGGCTCGGGTTCGCGGTGAAGGCGCCGATGTGGCCGCTGCACACCTGGCTGCCCGACGCGCACACCGAGGCCCCGACCGTCGGGTCCGTCCTGCTCGCCGGGGTGCTGCTGAAGATGGGCACCTACGGGCTCGTTCGCGTCGCCGTCCCGCTCGCCCCCGACGGCGCCGCGTTCTGGGCGCCGTGGCTCGCGCTCCTCGCCGTGATCGGCATCGTCTACGGCGCCCTCGCCTGCCTCGGCCAGCGCGACCTCAAACGGATGATCGCCTACTCGTCGGTCGGGCACATGGGCTTCGTGCTGCTCGGCATCGCGACGCTGACGCCCGTCGGGGTGAACGCGGCGCTGTTCGGCAACATCGCGCACGGCCTCATCACCGGCCTGCTGTTCTTCCTCGCCGGCGCGGTCAAGGAACGCTGGGGAACCTACGACCTGGACGCCCTGGGCGGCGGGATGCTCGCGACCGCCCCGCGGCTCGCGTCCGTCCTGACGTTCGCGTCCGTCGCGTCCCTCGGCCTGCCCGGGCTCGCCGGGTTCTGGGGCGAGATGATGGCCCTCATGGGCGCGTACCGGCCCGCCCCCGACCTGCCCCGCACCGCGTTCCTGATCTTCCTGGCGGTCGCCGCGCTCGGCGCCGTCCTCACCGCCGCCTACTTCCTGCGCATGCTCTCCACGATCACCCACGGCCGCCCGGACCCCGCCGCACCCCCGCGCGCCCCCGCCGCCGTCACCGTCCAGGAGTACGCCGCCTGGATCCCCCTGGTCGCGCTGACCCTGCTCATCGGGCTGTGGCCGAAGACCCTGCTGGACGTGACGACCGCCCCCGTGCGGGCCCTGCTCGGAGGCGGCTGATGATCCAGAGCATCGACTACGCGGCCGTCGCCCCGCCGCTGATCATCGCGATCGCCGCCGTCGGGCTGCTGCTCGGCGACGCGTTCGGCGTCCCCCGGCGCGTCCTCGGGGCGCTGTCCGGCGCGTCCCTCCTCGCCGCGTTCGGCGCCGTTCTCGCGCTCGGCCCCGGCGACCGCCGCGCCACGTTCTGCCTCCCGGACGGCCTGCGCGGCGACGGGCCCGCGTCCTGCTCGTACGTCGCCGACGACTTCACGCTCGCCTTCCAGGGGATCGTCCTGCTCGGCGCCGCCGTCGTCGTCCTGCTGTCCGTCCAGCAGATCGCCGACGCGAAGGTCCCGGCGGGGGAGTACCACTTCCTCCTGCTGGCCGCCGTCGTCGGCGCCCTCACCCTCGTCGCCGCCCGCGACCTGATCCTGCTGGTCGTCGCCCTCGAAACCCTCTCGCTCCCCGTCTTCGCGCTCGTCGGGCTCCGCCGCTACGACGGCACCGCCTCCGAGGCGGCCCTCAAGCTCTTCCTCGTCTCCGTCGTCTCCGCCGCGATCATGCTGTTCGGCGTCAGCCTCCTCTACGGCGCGACCGGCGCGATGCACCTCGACCGCATCGCCCCCGCCCTCGAGACGCTCCCCGCCGAACTCGACGCGGTCGCGGCCGCCGGCATCGTCCTCGTCCTCGCGGGCTTCGGCTTCAAGGTCGCCGCGGTCCCGTTCCACTTCTGGGCCCCGGACGTCTACCAGGGGGCGCCGCTCCCCGTCGCCGCGTTCCTGTCCGTCGTGTCGAAGGCCGCCGGATTCGCCGGGCTCGCGATCGTCCTGTCCCTCGGCCTCCCCGCCTACGCGCACGTGTGGGGGCCCCTCGTCGCCGTCCTCGCCGCCGTCACGATGACGCTCGGCAACCTCGTCGCGCTCCGCCAGCGCACCGCGATCCGCCTGCTGGCCTGGTCGTCGGTCGCGCAGTCCGGGTACATGCTGGCGCCCCTCGCCGTCGGCACCGACCACCTGCCCGAGGCCGTCGCCGCCACCACCGCCTACGTCGCGTTCTACGCCGTCATGAACCTCGGCGCGTTCGCCGTCGTCACCGGCTTCCGCCGCCGCACCGACGAGACGTCCCAGCCGATCGACACCTTGGACGACTTCCGCGGGCTCGCCCGCCGCGCCCCCGCCCCCGCCACCGCCGCCGCCCTCGCCTTCTTCCTCATCTGCCTCGCCGGGCTCCCCCCGGGCGTCATGGGACTGTTCGCGAAGGTCGTCGTGTTCCGCGGCGTCGTCGCCGGCGACGTCGTCTGGCTCGCCGTCGTCATGGCGATCAACACCGTCGTCGGGCTCTACTACTACCTGCTCTGGGCCGCCCGCCTGTTCACCGCGCCCACCGGGCCCGCCCCCGAAACCGTCCCCGGCCTGCCCGTGCGCTTCGCCGTCGCCGCGACCGCCGCGGGCGCGCTCGTCCTGTCCGTCGCGCCGCAGGTCATCCTGCAGACGGTGACCGCCGCGAGCTGACGGGAACGTTTCGCCAGGTCACCCCGTTTCGTTCTTGGGTGGAGCAAACGGGGAGGCTTCGGGAAAGTGCAGTTCAACGGCATCAAAACCGCGGCACTCATCGCTGCGCTGTCGGCCTTGATGCTCGCCGTCGGCTGGACGATCGGCGGAGGCACCGGGCTCACGATCGCCCTGGTCATCGCGCTCGGCACCAACGGCGTCGCCTACTTCTTCAGCGACCGGATCGCGCTGCGCTCCATGCGCGCCCATCCCGTCGGCGAGGTCGAAGCGCCCGTCCTGTACCGGCTCGTCCGCGAACTCGCGACCTCCCAGCGGCAGCCCATGCCGCGCCTGTACGTCTCCGAGACCATGCAGCCCAACGCGTTCGCCACCGGCCGCAACCCCCGCAACGCCGCCGTCTGCTGCACCCGCGGCATCCTCCGCATGCTGGACGAACGCGAACTCCGCGCCGTCCTCGGGCACGAACTCTCGCACGTCTACAACCGCGACATCCTGATCTCCTCGGTCGCCGCCGCCATCGCGACCGTGATCACCTACCTGTCGCACCTCGCGATCTTCCTGCCGCTCGGGCGCTCCGAGGACGACGACGGCCCCGGCATCCTCGGGGCCCTCCTCATGCTCGTCCTCGGACCCGTCGCGGCCGCCGTCGTGCAGATGGCGATCAGCCGAACCCGCGAGTACGCCGCCGACGCCGCCGGGGCCCGCATCACCGGCGACCCCCTCGCCCTCGCCTCCGCCCTCCGCAAGATCGAGGCCGGCACCCGCGCGATGCCGCTGCCCCAGGACCCCGAACTCGCGACGACCAGCTCCCTCATGATCGCGAACCCGTTCCGGGGCGCGGGCATCGGCAGGCTGTTCTCCACCCACCCCCCGACCGCCGACCGGATCGCCCGCCTCGAACGCATGGCCCGCTGACTCGCGCGAACAATCCCGCACCCGCCGGCGTCATAGAAAACGAGAGCGCGCCGGCCGTCTCTGCGGGGGAGACGGGCGGCGCGCTCTCGAACGTCAGCGGTAGTTGACGAACTGGAGGGCGACGTCGAGGTCCTTGCCCTTCAGCAGGGAGATGACCTCCTGCAGGTCGTCCTTCTTCTTCGAGCTGACCCGCAGCTCGTCCCCCTGGATCTGCGCCTTCACGCCCTTCGGGCCCTCATCCCGGATGATCTTGCCGATCTTCTTGGCGTCCTCCTGGGAGATGCCCTCCTTCAGCCCGACGCCGATCTTGTACAGCTTCCCCGACGGCTTCGGCTCGCCCGGATCGATCGCCTTCAGCGAGATGCTCCGCTTCACGAGCTTCTCCTTCAGCACGTCCAGAACGGCGTTCGCGCGCTCCTCGGTGTTCGCCTGGATCTCGATGGTCTCCCCGGACCACTTGATCCCCGCGTCCACGTTCCGGAAGTCGAACCTGTTGGCCACCTCCTTCGCGGCCTGGTTCAGCGCGTTGTCGACCTCCTGGCGGTCCAACTTCGAGACCACGTCGAAACTACTGTCGGCCATCAGACGTCCCCTCACCAGCGACTAACACGTCGACGAAGCGTATCGACCTTCCGCTCAGTCCTCGGTCCACCCGTGCTTCTGCGCGACCGCCAGCAGGCTCTCGCGGATCTTCACGATCTGCCCGCCCGTCAGCTCCGGAACCTTCGCCAGCAGCACATCGGTGATCTCGTGCCCCAGCTCCCGCGACGACAGGACGTCGCACAGCACATCGTCGTCGAACGACTCGGCCGTCCGCCGCACCGGCGCGCGCTCGGGCGGCCGAGGCTCGTCGAGCGCCCGCACCGCGAACGCCTTCGGCCCCCGCTCCCCCTGCGCGATCTCGAACTCCACCGCCGTCCCGGGCGTGAACAGGCTCTTGTCGTCCAGCAGGTCGTTGGCGTGCACGAACACGTCCTCGCCGCCCCCGTCCGGCACGATGAACCCGTACCCCCGCACATTGTCGAAACTGAAGATCGTTCCTGAACTCACCACAGACCTCACCACGTCAACACAGCTCAAGCGCAGGGTAGCGGCTGCCCCCCGCGCGCCTCCCCCACCACCGATGTCACGTCCACTCGCCCCGTCCGCTATTCTTTCCAGTGCCGTCGCCGAGCGCGACACACCACGGCGGGTTGCCCGAGTGGCCAATGGGAGCGGACTGTAAATCCGTCGGCTTAGCCTACCCAGGTTCGAATCCTGGACCCGCCACCCCAGCCTAAACGGCCCCTGACCAGCACCGATGGTCGGGGGCCGTTGGCATGCTCGCCCGGCCGCCGGCGATCGCCTCCGGCCGTCCGTGCCGAAGGCGTGCCGAAATCTGGCGCTGTGCCGCAGGGAGACCACTACGGCGAGACGCTCTGACCGGCCGTCGAAGTCGTCTCGACGATCGACACCGAGACCGAGCGGGAGTCACTGCGCCCGCGTTACGAGTGAATCCGGAGTGCGTGGGCCTGAGTCCCTGGTCATGACCGGTGTTCACTCCATCGGAGGCTTGGGCGCATGCGCTGAGAGGGATGCGCCGAGCACGCCGGATGGCCTCCGCCGATGACCGTTCAGATTCGCTGGCCGCGTTGACATCAATATTGGTTGAGGTTTTAGCGTCGGTCCCGGTCGCCCGATCACCGGATCGGGCGCGAGCGGACAGGAGGACGCCATGGACGGCGCATCGATCGGGGTGACGGTGATCGGCCTCGGCGAGATGGGGTCGGCGATCGCGGACGCCTTTCTCGGACGGGGCCATCCGGTCACCGTGTGGAATCGGACGCCCGGTAAAGGGGACGCCTTGGCGGCCAAGGGCGCACGGAACGCGGAGACGGTTCGGGACGCGGTGCTCGCAGGGGAGCTCGTCGTCGTGAGCGTGAAGGGCAACGCGACCGTCCTCGGGCTGCTGGACGACGCGGGCGACGCGCTCCGGGGCCGCACGGTGCTGAACCTGACGGACGGGACGTCCGCGGAGGTGACGGCCGTGGCCGAGCGGGTCCGCGACGGGGGTGCGGAGCACCTGCACGGGCAGATCATGACGATCGCGCCCGGTGTGGGCCACGAGGACGCGGTGGTGTTCTACGGCGGGGACGAGCCGGTTCACGAGCGGCTTCGGCCGGTGCTGCGGGCTCTCGGCGGTCGCGGGACCTGGGTCTCGGCCGAGCCGGGCGCGGCCGTCCTGTACGGGATGGCCGTGCACGACACGATGTGGGGCCTGCTGAACGGGTTCCTCCACGCCGCCGCTCTCCTGGCCGATGCGGGCATCGAGGCCGAGCGGTTTCTGGGGCACGCGCGCCCGTCGATGTCCGCGCTGATGTCCTTCCTGCCGTCGATCGCGGGCGCGGTCGACGCGGGGGAGCACGCGGTGCCGTTCGGGGCGCTGCGCCACCACCTGCCGTCGGTCGACGATGTGGTCCGGGAGAGCCGCGCGCGCGGCATCGACGACGAACTGCCGGAGTACACGCGGACGCTCGTCGCGCGCGCCCTCGGTCAAGGCCACGGGGGCGACGGCTATTCGCGGCTGGTCGAGCACTTCAGGGCGTGAAGCGGCGCTGCCAGGACGATTTCGCCGTGCGGAGTGCGGTGGGGAGGAGGGCGCGGACGCCAAGGGCCTGGACGCCGGCGAGGGGGCTCCAGTAGTCGCGCCACGTGAGGATCTCGCCGTCCCTGGTCTTGAGCAGCTGGATGTACGGCATCGCGTAGGGCTTGCCGGTGCGGACGACGCGTCCGCGGGCGGTGTACTCGGCGATGAGCGTGTCCGCATCCTGGGTGCGGTGGACGGTGAGGTCGTCGAAGCCGGTCAGTTCGAGCGGGGTCGCGGTGATCGAAATGAGGTACTGCCGGATGCGTTCGCGGCCCTGGAGGTACTTCGGCACTCCGGGGGGCGCGAAGGGGAGTTCGTGGGTGCCGTCCTCGGCGAACATGTCGGCGAATCCGTCGAGGTCCTTGGCGAGGAACAGGCGCTGCGCGCGTTCGAGGACGGCGACGGGATCGGTGTCGTGCATGGCCTTCCCGTTTCGGTCTACGTGTGTTGACTAAAGGTTAGCCGCCGCTCCTCTGGTGGGTCAACGTGTGTAGACTGAATCGCATGGCGGACGAACCGACGCGGGTGTCGCGGGCCGAGCGCCGGCGGCGGACCGAGGCGCGCATCCTGGACGCCGCGCGCGACCTGTTCGGACGTTCGGGCTACGACCGCACGACGATCCGCGCCGTCGCCGCCGCGGCGGGCACCGATCCCGGCCTGGTGATGCGCTACTTCGGGTCCAAGGAGCGGTTGTTCGCGCGCGTCGCGGAGCTGTCGCCGGACGAGCCGGTCGCGGGGCCCGCCGAGGACGTCGCCGAGCTGCTCCTGGCGTCGCTGGGCGACAAGCTGCGGGGCGATCGGTCGGGCACGGTGGCGATGCTCCGCTCGATGCTCACCCATCCCGAGGCCGGACGGGAGGTGCGTGCGGCGATCACCGGGCGGCAGCGGCAGGTCGCCGACGCGATCCCCGCGGACGACGCGGCCCTGCGCGCCGCGCTGGTCGGCGCGATCACCCTCGGCGTCGTCGTCGGGCGCGAACTGCTCGATCTGGACGGCCTGCGCGACGCGGCGCCCGAGGACGTCGTGGACGTGCTGCGCCCGGCCGTGCACGCCATCGTCGAAGGCTGATCCCGCGTGCCGCCCTCGCCGGGTGATCACGCGCTGAACCTGCCGCTGCCGCAGGGGTTGAGCGCCCGCATCGAGCGTTTCCGCGAGCGGCACGCGGGGTGGGCGCGGCGGCCGATGCGGTCCCGGCCGCATGTCTCGATCAAGGGCGGCGCGGGTCTCTCGGACGATCGCCGCTGTCTCGAGCTGATCGAGGCCATCGCCGGGGCCACCCCCCCGTTCCCCGTCCGGCTCGGCGGCCCGGCCGTGTTCCCGGACGGCGGCGGGGTGCTGCACCTGCGGGTGGACGCGCCGGGCTGGGGCCGCCTGCCGGCAGGCTGCTCGCATGGCGATCACGTTGCAACTGGCCCGCGTCACGTTTCACCGGGCTCCGGTATTTCTGCCGCGCCGCCGCCGAACGTCGTCTGGCCGTCGTCAGCTGGTGGGATTGAGGTTCGTGTAGGCGATGGCGGGCGTTGGGGGCGATCTGTCGTCGCTTGGGGTGCGTGTGCGTAGGGTCGGAGGGATGAGACGTGGAGTGATCCTCTGCGGGCCCGCGGCGGTGGGGAAGTCGACGGTCGCGGAGGAGCTGTTCCGCCTGGACGAGCGGTTCGTGCGGCTGCCGGAGACGGCGGCGGGCGGGCTCGCGCCGGGGGAGCTCGACGCGCTGCGGGCGGCGGGGCGGGTCGCGGTCGAGCTTCGCGGGGAGGCCGTGGTCGACCGGCGGGACATGGACGCGGTCGCCGATGCGGGGGACGTCCCGGTGGCGCGGCTGGTCGAGGTGGAGGATCTGCGGCGGTTGAAGTTCGCGGTGCCGTTCTTCGGGTGGACGAGCGTGCTGCTGTGGGCGCCGCGGGAGGTGTGCGGGCTGCGGGCGCAGCGGCGCGGCGACGCCGACGCGCGGGTCGTCCTCGGGGTGTGGGACGGGACGCGGCGGGAGCTGCTGGGGCTCGAGGACCCGGTGTTCAACCTCGTGGTCCACACGGATCGGGTGGATCCGGGGGAGGCGGCGCGGCGGGTGGCGGAGGCGGTCGAGGCGGGGCCGGCGCAGCCGGTGTCGGTCGTCGGCGACGTGGCTTGACCTTGACGCGGCGTCAACGTTTTCAATGGCCGTATGCGAATCGGAGAGATCGCGACGCTGGTGGGGGTGTCCACCCGGACGGTGCGGCACTACCACGCGCAGGGGCTGCTGCCGGAGCCGGAGCGGCTGTCGAACGGGTACCGCGAGTACCGGATGCGGGACGCGGTGCTGCTGGCGCGGGTGCGGCGGCTGGTCGAGCTGGGGATGTCGCTGGACGAGGTCCGGGACGTGCTCGCGGACGATCGGGGCCGCGACCTGCGGGAGGTGCTGCGGGAACTCGACGACGACCTGGCGCGGCAGGAGGCGGCGATCCGGGCGCGACGGGCGCGGCTGGCGCTGCTGCTTGAGGAGGGGGAGCTGAACCCCGACTCGGCGGTGTCGCCCGAGGTGGCGGGCGTCCTGCGGGACGTCACGGGCGGGGACTCGAAGTTCGCGGAACTCGACCGGGGGATGCTCGCCCTCGTCGACACGGCGGCGGACGAGGAGGGCCGCGAGTGGCTCCTGGCGACGCTGCGTCCGCTGGCGGAGCCGGAGACGGCCGTGCGGGTGCGGGAGCTGTACGCGCGGATGGACGAGCTGGCGGACGCCGACGTGGACGATCCGCGCATCCCGCAGGTGGCGGCCGACCTCGCGGCGCTGCTGCCGGAGGATCTGGTGCGGGCCTTCGCCGAGCAGGGTGAGGACGCGCCGTACCTCGACGGGATGACGCCCGCGCAGGCGGAGGTGCTGCGGCGGGTGCGGCGATGCTGAGGGTCTCGAGGGGCGTGCTGTTCGCGATGGTCCCGTTCGAGGTCGTCCTGCTGGCGCTGGTGGTGTCGGGGGTGGCGCTGCCCCACGGGGTGGTGGTGGCGGGCGAGGCGTTCGTGCTCGCGACGCTGGCGCTGGAGGGGACGGTCGCGTTCCGGCTGTACCGGGGGGCGCGCCGGGACGGTGCGGGACGTGCGGCGGCGGCGCGGCTCACGTACCGGACGATCGTGCCCGAGCAGGTGCGCCGGATCATGGCGTTCGACAAGGACGGGCTGGTCAGCCTGGTCATGTTCGTGGCGCGGCGGCGGCACGGGGTGCCCGCGGGCGGGGTGGGCGTCTCGTATTCGAAGGGGCAGACGGCGATGCAGCTCGCGTTCCTGACGGCGATGGTGATCGAGCTGGTCGCGGTGGAGCTGCTGCTGCGGGCGGTGGGCGCACCCGAGGCCCTGAGGCTGGTCGTCCTGCTCGTGGACCTGTACTCGGTGCTGATCGTGCTGGCGGTCATCGCGGCGTGCGTCACGCGCCCGCACGTGGTGACGGACGAGGAGGTGCGCGTGCGGTACGGGGCGTTCTTCGACCTGCGGATCCCGCGGGAGAAGATCGCCTCGGTGCGGACGGTCCGGAACTACAACGAGGAGGGGCTGGTGCGTGTGTCGGAGGGGCGCCTCGCGGTGGCGGTCGCGTCGCAGACGAACGTGCTGGTCGAGCTGACGGAGCCGATCGTCGCGGTGCGCCCGCTCGGGAAGCGGGTCGAGGTCCGGAGCGTCCGGTTCTACGCGGACGATCCGGACCTCGTGGGCACGCGCGCGGTGCCGTCCCCGGCGTGACGGTCAGGTCGCGACGGCGGCCTTGCGCGGCTCGTCCTCCGCGCGGGCGTGGTCGCGGGGGATGACGAGCGCGGCGGCGAGGCTGATCGCGGCGATCACCGTGAGGTAGCCGGTGATCGCCAGGGAGGTGCCGGTGGAGGCGAACAGCGACTCGGCGACGAGCGGGGTGATGCCGCCGCCGAGCAGGGACGCGAGCTGGTAGGCGACCGAGGTGCCGGAGTACCGGATGGCGACGGGGAAGAAGCTCGCGGTGAGGGTGCCCTGCGGGGCGTGGCTCATCGACAGGACGGCGCCCATCGCGACCATGAACACCGCGATCAGCACGAGGTTGCCCGTGTTGATCACCGGGAGGATCGCGACGGCGCCGACCAGGAGGACGACCGAGCCCCCGGTGAACACGGCCCGCATGCCGAACCGGTCGGTCCAGTGCGCCCAGAGCGGGGCGGTGACGAGCCAGAGGGCGGAGCCGCCGATGACGCACATCAGCAGGTAGTCGCGGTCGAGGGCGACGTTGTCCTCGCCGTAGGACAGGGCGTAGACCATGAAGATGTACGCGACGGCGCTGTTGCCGATGATGACGCAGATGGTGTGGACGACCGAGCGCCAGTGGTCGCGCAGAACGAGCGCGACGGGCAGCTTCGCGGGCTTGCGGCGCTCGACGAGCCCCTCGTAGTCGGGGCTCTCCTCGATGCGGAGCCGCAGGTACAGGCCGACGCCGACGAGGACGAGGCTGAGCAGGAACGGCACCCGCCAGCCCCACGACTGGAACGCGGCGTCGCCGAGCAGGGCCGAGGTGCCGAGGAAGACGGCGTTCGCGCACATCATCCCGGCGGGCGTCCCCATCATCGGGAAGGCGCCGAACAGGCCGCGCCGTCCGCGGGGCGCGTGCTCCATGGTGAGGACGACGGCGCCGCCCAGCTCGCCGCCGAGGCCGATGCCCTGGGCGATGCGGAGGACGACCAGGAGGACCGCGGCCCAGATGCCGAGCGTGTCGTAGGTCGGGAGCAGGCCGATCAGCGCGGTCCCGATGCCCATGATCAGCAGCGAGACGACGAGCGTGTTGCGCCGTCCGATGCGGTCGCCGAAATGGCCGAAGATGACGCCGCCGAGGGGGCGGGCGAGGAATCCGACGGTCATCGTGCCGAAGGAGGCGATGGAGCCGGCGACGGGGTCCATCGTGGGGAAGAACTGCTTGCTGAAGACGAGCGCGGCGGCCGTTCCGTAGAGGAAGAAGTCGTACCACTCGATGGTGGTGCCGATGAAGGCCGCCCATGAGACGCGGCGTGCCGCTTGCCGGCGGTCGATGTCCATCACCTGGGCCTTCCGGTCGAGTTATACCTGACGAGGATGCACGTGAGCGATATCACCGGCTAATACCTAAATGCGGATCCACTATGTTCACCTCGTCATATGGCTGGACGGTTATATGGCCGCTCGCAAAAGGTATAGGGCAAATTCTCATCCCTCCGGTAAAGTGGCTGCCTTTCGTGCGGGAAAACCTCCGAGAGGACGGTCCGAAAGTGCGGGACACCGGCACGGCCGCGGACGCCCGGAGGGCCCCCGGAGGTGAGGTTTCGGTGGCCGCCGGCCCCGGACGGACGGCCGTGCGGGTAGATCTGGACCCGTGCAGGTGAGCTATGCGAGCGAGGCGACGCCGGGCCGGGAGAACGAGGACTTCGTCGCGGCCGGGCCCGGGTGGGTGGTGCTGCTGGACGGCGCGACGGCGCCGCCGGGCGTGGACGGCGGCTGCCGGCACGACCCGGCGTGGCTGGTGCGGCGGATCGGCGGCCGGATCGCGGCGGGCCTGGCGGCCGAGGCCGGCGAGCCGCTGCCCGACCTGGTGGCCGAGGCGATCAAGGTGACGGGGGAGGCGCACGCCGGCACGTGCGACCTCGGCGACCCGGACAGCCCGTCGGCGACGGTCTCGGTGCTGCGCCGCCGCGCGGACGCCGTCGACTGGCTCGTCCTCGCCGACTCCCCGATCGTGTTCGAGACGTCCGCCGGGACCGTCGTCTGCCGGGACGACCGCATCGACCGGCTGCCGAGTTACACGCGCGCGGCGGTGCGGGCGGCGCGCAACAGCCCCGGCGGGTTCTGGGTCGCGAGCACGAAACCGGAGGCGGCGTACGAGGCGCGGACCGGACGGGTGCCGCTGCGGGGGCTGCGCCGGGCGGCGGTGCTGAGCGACGGCGCGTCCCGCCTGGTGGAGCGGTTCGGGCGGCTGACCTGGGCGGGGCTGGTCCGGCTCCTGGACGAGGAGGGGCCCGCCGAACTGGTCCGGCGGACGCGCGAGGCGGAGGCGGCGCAACCGGCGGACGCCGCCGGGCGGGGCAAGCGGTACGACGACGCGACCGCGGTCCTCGTCCGCTTCTAGACGCCATCCTAGAAAGGGATTCTAGAATGGGCGGCATGGAGCCACAGGATTTCGACGACGTGCTGCAGGCCGTCCGCCGCTTCGTCCGCGACGAGGTGATCCCCCGCGAGGAGGAGATCGAGGAGACCGACGCGATCCCCGAGTCGGTGCGGCGCACGTCCCGCGACATGGGCCTGTTCGGGTACGCGCTGCCGGAGCAGTACGGCGGGCTCGGCCTGTCGATGAGCGAGGAGGTCCGGCTCGTCTTCGAGATCGGCTACGCCAGCCCGGCGTTCCGCTCGATGTTCGGGACGAGCAACGGCATCGCCGGCCAGGTCCTCGTCCACGCCGGGACCGACGCGCAGAAGGACCGCTGGCTGCCCCGCCTCGCGTCCGGGGAGGTCGTCGGCGCGTTCGCGCTCACCGAGGCCGAGGCCGGGTCCGACCCGAGCACGCTGACGACGACCGCGCGCCGCGACGGCGACGAGTACGTCATCGACGGCGCCAAGCGGTTCATCACCAACGCCCCGGAGGCGGACGTCTTCATGGTGTTCGCCCGCACGGGCGGCGAGGGCTCCCGCGGCATCTCCACCTTCCTCGTCGAGAAGGGCGCGGACGGGCTGAAGGTCGGGCCGTCCGACGTGAAGATGGGGCAGCGCGGGGCGCACACCGCCGAGGTGTTCTTCGACGGCGTCCGCGTCCCCGCCGCCGCGATGGTCGGCACGGAGGGCACCGGGTTCCGCACCGCGATGGCGTCCCTCGCGCACGGCCGGCTGAGCATCTCCGCGGTCTGCGTGGGCCTCGCCCAGCGGATCCAGGACGAGGCCGTCGCGTACGCAAAGGAACGCGCCCAGGGCGGCCGGAAGATCGGCGAGTACCAGCTCGTCCAGGGGCTCATCGCCGACTCGCAGGCCGAGCTGTACGCGGGACGGTCGATGGTGCTGGAGGCCGCGCGGGCCTACGACGCCGGCGAGGACACCAAGCTCGGGCCGTCCTGCGCGAAGTACTTCTGCTCGGAGATGGTCGGGCGGGTCGCCGACCGGGCCGTCCAGGTCCACGGCGGGATGGGCTACATGCGGGGCGTCGCCGTCGAGCGGTTCTACCGGGACGTCCGGCTGTTCCGCATCTACGAGGGCACGAGCCAGATCCAGCAGCTCGTCATCGGCCGGCACCTACTGCGCTGACCTGCGGAAACGCCGCCGCGAAGGGGCGGGGCGGGCGAGCGGGGCTTTCCAGTTCGCAAGTGGTGCCCGGGCCGTGTATGGTTTCCACTGCGCGAACGACGCAAGCCCCTTTAGCTCAGTCGGCAGAGCGTCTCCATGGTAAGGAGAAGGTCTACGGTTCGATTCCGTAAAGGGGCTCAACGACACCGCGGCCGCCGTCCGGACGATCGGAGGGCGGCCTTCGTCGTTCCCGGGGCGCTCCGGGCCCGGACGTCCGGATTCGCCTCGTGACGGGCCCTGTGGTAGCGTCCCACCGGTTCCATCGGGACGATTCGCGGGTCACCCGGCACACCGGGTAACCTGGGTGCGGCCCTCCGGGGCCACCCGAACGCGCTTCCCCGACCTCCGGTCCGGGAAATGCTGTTCCGAGGGTGCGGTGGGCATCCGGTATCCTTGCAAACCGGTCCACACCGACCATCACGGCGGGGTAGCTCAGTCAGGCAGAGCAAGCGGCTCATAATCGCTGTGTCGCCGGTTCAAGTCCGGCCCTCGCTACTACCCAGGTCTCTCACCCCCTCCGGGGGGTGAGCAGGCTGGGGTCCGTACCGCCGGCCGCCCGCAGGGCGGCCCCGGTCCGTAGTTCCCTGTCCCTAGCTCAGAAAGGCACTCCAACGTGGCTGCCACCGACGTACGGCCGAAGATCACGCTGGCCTGCCAGGAGTGCAAGCACCGCAACTACATCACGCGGAAGAACCGGCGCAACGACCCGGACCGCCTCGAGATCAAGAAGTACTGCCCGAACTGCCGGACGCACCGTCCGCACCGGGAGACCCGCTAGCCCGACGCCGGGGAGCCGCGCGGCCTCCGGGCGCAGAGCGCCCTCCGGCCGCGCGTGGAACGAGCCCCGGCACACGGCCCCTCCCACCCCGCCCACCGGCTGCGAGGCCCGGCCCACGAGCGTGACACGGGCCCCCGCCGGACCCGCTGACGCGAGTCGGCCTCACGCGGGGCGGGGCGAGCGTCGTCCGGATGCGAGCCCGGCTCACGGGGTGGATCGAGCGCCCATCGGACGCGCGGGCCCGGCGCCGGGCGGAGTGCCCTTCGGACGGACGGACGCGAGTCCGGCTCACGCGGGGGTTCGGGCCGAGCGGCCTCCGATCCCACCGGTGCAAGCGCGCCGGACGTGGGGGACGAGCGGGGTGGCTTCTTCGCGGCTTGCTCACCTGTTCAGCACGACCTTCAGCCCGTCCTCGTGGGTGAGACCCACGGGGGCGGGCTGAACGTCATTCTGTTACCGTCCGTCGAGACGCAGAGGAACGGTGCTCACGGCGCGGGCACCCGGGCGCGACGCCCCGTTCGACCTGGAAGGACGGACTGCATGGCACTGAACCGTGATTTCATCGGGCGGAGCTTCCCGCCCAGCGAGCCCTACGAGGTCAGCCGCGTCAAGATCCGCGAGTTCGCGGACGCGATCGGCGACCGCAACCCCGTCTACCGCGACGCGGAGGCGGCGAAGGCGGCCGGGCACCCCGACGTCATCGCGCCGCCCACGTTCCCGATCGTGGTGTCGCTCGGCAACCCCGGCCTCGCCGACCCCGAGCTCGGCCTCAACTACGCGATGGTCGTGCACGGCGAGCAGCGGTTCGAGTACACCCGCCCGATCAAGGCCGGGGACGTCGTGACGTGCACGTCGACGATCACCGAGATCAAGTCGATCGGCAACAACGAGAAGATGGTCGTGGAGACCGACGTGAAGACGGTCGAGGGCGAGCTGGTCTGCAAGACCTACAACACGATCGTGGAGCGGGGGGCCTAGGGATGACCGCGAAGGTGAAGTACGACGACGTCGAGGTCGGCACCGAGATCCCGGCGCAGACGTACAAGGTCGACCGCGCGAACCTCGTCATGTACGCGGGCGCGTCCGGCGACTTCAACCCGATCCACTGGCGCGAGTCGTTCGCGAAGTCCGTCGGGCTGCCGGACGTCATCGCGCACGGCATGTACACGATGGCGCAGGGCGGACGGTTCGTCACCGACTGGGCCGGTGACCCGGGTGCGGTCGTCGACTACGGGGTACGGTTCTCCTCGCCCGTGGTCGTCCCCGACGAGGGCGGCGCGTCGCTGGAGATCAGCGGCACGGTGGAGGAGAAGCTGGACGACGGCAAGGTCGTCGTGGCGCTCACCGCCAGGTCGAACGACCAGAAGGTCCTCACGCGCGCCAAGGCGGTCGTCCGTCTCGCCTGAACGGGCGCGCGCCCGTCCGCACCGGCCGGGGACGCCCGGCCGGTGCGGACGCGAACGTACGGAGGGATGACGACGTGGCGGTGATCGCCGAAGAGGTGAACCTGGCCGGATACACCACGCTGCGGCTGGGCGGCCCCGCCCGGAAGTTCGTCGAGGCGACCACCGAGGAGGAGGTCGTCGCGGCGGTCCGGGAGGCCGACGAGTCGGGCGGGCCGCTGCTGGTGCTCGGCGGCGGCAGCAACGTGGTGGTGTCCGACGACGGGTTCCCCGGGACGGTCGTGCACGTCGGCACGCGCGGGACCGAGCGCGTCGCCGCCGAGGGCGACCGGGTGCACGTCCGCGTGCAGGCCGGCGAGGACTGGGACCCGTTCGTCGCCCGCTGCGTGTCCGACGGGCTCGCCGGCGTCGAGTGCCTGGCGGGGATCCCCGGACGGGTCGGCGCGACGCCCATCCAGAACGTCGGCGCCTACGGGCAGGACGTCAGCGAGACGATCGTGCGGGTCCGCGCCTACGACCGGCGCGACCGGGCGTGGGTGACGCTCGGCCCGGACGAGTGCCGCTTCACCTACCGCAACAGCGTGTTCAAGGGCGACGACCGGTACGTCGTCCTGGACGTGACGTACGCGCTGCGCGAGTCGGAGGAGTCGCAGCCGATCGCGTACGCCGAGCTGGCGCGCAAGCTGGACGTGCGGCCCGGCGAGCGGGTCGCGCTGAAGGAGGCGCGCGACGCCGTCCTGGAGCTGCGGCGCGGCAAGGGCATGGTCCTCGACCCGGCCGACCCCGACACCCGCAGCGCCGGATCGTTCTTCACGAACCCGATCCTGGAGCCGGCGCAGCTCGCCGACCTGGAGCGCCGCGTCGCCGAGCGCCTCGGCCCGGACGCGACGTTCCCCCGATACCCCGAGCCGGACGGGCGCACCAAGACGTCCGCGGCGTGGCTCATCGACCGCGCCGGGTTCGCGAAGGGGCACGGCACGGGCCCGGCCCGCATCTCCGGCAAGCACACGCTCGCGCTCACCAACCCGGGCGGCGCCCGGACCGCCGATCTCCTCGACCTGGCCCGCGAGGTGCGCGCCGGGGTGCGGGACGCGTTCGGCGTGGAGCTCGTGAACGAACCGGTCCTCGTCGGCGTCACCCTCTGACCGCACCGGCGACCGAGTGAGGTTCGGGGTCGTGGGCGTCAGGCAGGGCGTTCGCGGGCATGAACAGAGCGGGCCCTTTGACGTCCGCGGGGCCCGGCCGCGGCGGGGCCCGTTGGGGAGTGCACCGTGGCCGTCCCCCTGCCCCGGCACACGCCCGGCGCGCCGCCGGGCCCGCGACCGCCGCGCCCGCGACCGGTGGAGCCGCGGCCGCCGAGTCCCGCGGCGGCCGGAATGCGCCTGCAGCTCGCCGACGAGGTCGCCGCGCGGATCCGGGAACTGATCGTCGACGGGCGGGTCCGGCCCGGCGAGCATCTGCGCCTCGAACGGCTCGCCGCCGAGTTCCGGATCAGCGTCACGCCCGTCCGGGAGGCGCTGAAGTCGCTGCGCGCCGAGGGGTTCGTCGTCCTCGAGCCGCGCCGCGGGTTCGTCGTCGCGCCGCTGTCGAAGCAGGACGTCGCCGACCTGTTCTGGGTGCAGGCGGGCATCGCCGCCGAGCTGGCCGCCCGCGCCGCCGCCGCGCTGGACGACGCCGCGCTGTGCGACCTCGACGCGTTCCACCGCGCGCTCGAACAGGCCCGGACCGTCCGCCGCCCGGACCTGATGGAGCAGCACAACCGCGACTTCCACCGGCGGATCAACGTCGCCGCCGCGTCCCCGAAGCTCGCCTGGTCGATGGGGACGGCCGCCCGGTACGTCCCGCGCGGGCTGTTCGGCGACGTCCCCGAGTGGCCGCGCCTCGCCGTCCGCGACCACCGGCGCGTCCTGGACGCGCTGCGCGCGGGCGACGGGCCGGGCGCGGGCGCCGAGATGCGCGCGCACGTCCTGCGGGCGGGCGAGCTGCTGGTGGCGCACCTGGAGCGGCGCGGGCGGTGGCGCCCGGACGGCCCCGGCGCGTGAGCGCCCGCGCCCCGGGTCAGTTCGCGTTCGCGAGCCAGGCGTCGATGCCCGCGAGGAGCCGCGCCCGGACGTCGTCCGGTGCGGCCGACCCCCGGATCGACTGCCGCGCCAGTTCGGCGAGCTCCGCGTCGGTGAACCCGTGCTCGGACCGGACGAGCTCGTACTGCCGGGCCAGCCGCGAGCCGAACAGCAGCGGGTCGTCGGCGCCGAGCGCGATCGGGACGCCGGCCTCCTGCAGGGCCCGCACCGGGACGTCCGCCGCGGTCGCCGCGACGCCGAGGCCGACGTTCGACGCGGGGCACACCTCCAGCGTCACGCCCCGCCGCGCGATCGCCTCCAGCAGGTACGGGTCCTCGACGGCGCGCACCCCGTGCCCGATGCGGTCGGCGCCCAGCGTCTCCAGGCACTCCCGGACGCTCGCGGGCCCGAGCAGCTCGCCGCCGTGCGGGTCCGACAGGAGCCCGCCGCGCCGCGCGATCCGGAACGCCCCCTCGAAGTCGTAGGCGCGGCCCCGCCGCTCGTCGTTGGACAGCCCGAACCCGACGACGCCCCGCCCCGCGTACCGGACGGCGAGCCGCGCGAGCGTCTTCGCGTCCAGCGGGTGCCGCGTCCGGTTCGCGGCGATCACCACCCCGATGCCGACACCGGTCGCCGCCGACGCCTCGCGCGCCGCGTCGAGCACGAGCTCCACGGTCGGGGTGAGCCCGCCGAACTTCGCCGCGTACCCGCTCGGGTCGACCTGGATCTCCAGCCAGCCCGACCCCTCGGCGGACTCGTCCTCGGCCGTCTCGCGCAGCAGCCGCCGCAGGTCGTCGGGGGTCTGCAGGACCGAGCGCGCGATGTCGTAGAGCCGCTGGAACCGGAACCAGCCCCGCTCGTCGGTCGCGTGCAGCCGCGGCGGCCAGTCGTCCACGAGGGCGTCCGGCAGGTGCACCCCGTGCAGCCGGGCCAGCTCGACCAGCGTCGAGTGCCGCATCGAGCCGGTGAAGTGCAGGTGCAGGTGCGCCTTCGGGAGCAGCGCCGTGTCGGGGCGCGCGGCGCCGCGCGTGACGGGCCCCTCGTGGGCATCCTCGTCGACCGGACGGGCGGGAACGGTACGGGCCTCCATGGACCAATGTTGCCGGATGGCGCGCCGCCGTGAACGGCCGCCCCACCAGGATCATCACACCGGACTACCTCCCATGACACGCGGCGGCCATCACGCCCCATGGGCATGACGGAAAAATCTTGTGATTTCCGTGCAACCCTGCTCACCGTCCGTGCGTAGACGAGGGGCGCAAGAGTGTTGCGGGGCAGAAGGGAATCACGATGATCACGCTCAAGGCCGCCCTCATCGCCGCGTCCGCCGTCGGGACGCTGTCCGTCGGCGGCGGCGTCACGTGGGCCATGACCGGCGCGGGCTCGGACACGGCCGCGCCCGCGGGCGCGCATGCGTCCGGGCCCGCCGCCGCCGCGCGGGAGGCCGGCGGCGCGCCGGCCGCGACGCCGACGTGCGTCCCGGCTCCCGGCGCGGCGCTGCCCGAGCCCGGCGCGGTGCCGCCGGCGTCCGGTGGCGTGCCCGGGACGGAGGGGCTGCGCCAGAAGGGCGCGCCGGAGGTCCCGGCCGTCGACCTGCCTGCCGGGGCCGCCGAGGCCGCCGAGGGCGCGCAGGCCCGAGCGGGCGAGGCCGCGGGCAGCGCGACCGGGACGGCGGGTGAGGCCGCGGGCGGCGCGGCGGCCCAGGCGGGCGAGGCCGCGGGCGGCGCGACCGGTGCGGCGGGCGAGGCCGTCGGCGGCGCCGGGGAGAAGGCCGCGGAACTGCAGCGGAAGGCCGGGAACCTGCCCGTCTGCCCGCCCGCGGGCGGGGACGCCCCGGTGAGCACGTCCGCGGCCGCGCCGAACGCGCGCGTCCCCGCGACGCCCGCCGTGCCCGAGGCGCCCACCCCGCGCCTCGACTGCCGCGACCTCGACCCGGCCGTCCCGGTCGGCGGCCCGGCGGAGAAGGCCCTCATGCTCACCAAGGGCCTGCGCCACGAGGCGACGTCCCGCGCCGCCCGCGACCTCGGCGGCGAGCAGGTCTGCACGGTCGCCCAGAAGTGGACGGGCGCCGCGGGCCGGTGGCTCAGTGTGCAGCTCCTCCAGACGCCGTCCGGCGTCACCGAGCAGGAGCTGCGCCAGGCCCTGAAGCTGCCCTCGGGCGGCACGCCCGTCACCGTCTCCGGCGCGGCCGCGTGGCAGCTGCCCGGCGGCCACGGCGTCCTCGTGTACGACGAGAACGGCCACTCCCTGTACGTCCACGGCTCGCCCGCGCTCGGCCAGGTGAAGGACGTCGCGGCCGGGCTCCGCGAGGCCCGCTGACACCACCGGCGGGACCCGACCCGAAGACCGGCGGGCGGTCCCGGGCGCCGACCCCGTGGCCCGGGACCGTCCGTCCCCGATGACCGTTACCGCACGAGCCGGACGGAGCACAGTGGGGCGTCGAGACGACGAGTCGTTCGTGGAGTTCGTGGCGGCACGCGGCAACGCGCTGCTGCGCACGGCGGCGCTGCTGTGCGGCGCCGGGCAGGACGCCGAGGACCTGCTGCAGACCGCACTGGAGAAGGCGTACCGGCACTGGGGCAGGCTCGACGCCGACGCCGACCCCGAGCCGTACGTCCGGCGAATCCTGGTGAACCTCACGATCAGCCGGGCGCGGCGCTGGAAGGTGCTGCGCGAGATCCACATGGCCCGGCTCCCCGAGACGCCGGCCGTGTCGCCGCACCATTCCGTCGAGCTGAGAGGGGCGCTGATGGACGAGCTCCGCAGGCTGGGCCCGCGCCAGCGCGCCGTGCTCGTCCTGCGCTTCTGGGAGGACCTCTCGGAGGCGGAGACCGCGCGGGTGCTCGGCTGCTCCGTCGGGACCGTCAAGAGCCAGGCGTCGCGGGGGCTCGCCAGACTCCGCGAACGCCTCGACACGAACCTGGCGCCGATGGGGGGATGACATGGACGTAGAGGACGAACTGCGCCGCGCCATGGCCGAACGGGTCGCCGACACGCGGGCGCCGAGGTCGCTCGCGTCGGACGTCCGGCGCCGGCACCGCCGCCGCAAGGCCCGGATCCGGACCGCGACGGCGGTGGCCGGGGCGTCCGTCGCGGCGCTCGCGCTGGTCCCGACGTACCGGTCGATCCAGCCCGCGCCCGCCGGGGCGCCCGAGGGCGTCGCGCCCTCCACCGCCGCGCCCGGGAACGGCGTCCCCGAGCGCGCGCCCGTGCCCGTCCCGTCCCGTTCGTCCGAGTCCGGGAAGGACGGCACGGCGGGGCCGCGGACGCCGCGCCCGTCCACCGGCGCGCCCGAGGCCCCGGCCTCCGCGACGCCGCGCGCCGAGCCGTCCCGCCCCGCGTGGCTCACCTACCTGCCGGACGGCCTCGCCGCCGCGCGCCCGTGCACCACCGAGCGCGACGCCGCCCGCACCACGACCACCTGCGAGTGGCGCGGCGACTCCGGCTGGGTGCGGATCCGGCTGGTCGAGGGCACCGGCATCCGCGGCCCCGAGGAGCTCGCACCGCCGGTCGGCGTGCCGTCCCGCACGTCCGTCCGGGGGACGCCCGCGCTCGCGGGCGCCGCGCCCGGCTCCGGCCGGCAGGTCTCCTGGCTGCCGCGCCCCGGCGTCGGCGCGACCGTCCAGGCGGGCGGCGCCGCCGCAGCCGACCTCATGCGCGTCGCCGAGGGCGTCCGCCCATAGGGAAGGGCCCCGAGCCGAAGCCCGGGGCCCTTCCCTCGTCCGCGGCGGGCGTCAGCTCGCCTCGGACAGCAGCTTCGCCACGCGGGAGACGCCCTCGACGAGGTCGTCGTCGCCGAGCGCGTACGACAGGCGGAAGTAGCCGGGGGTGCCGAACGCCTCGCCCGGCACCAGCGCCACCTCGGCCTCCTCCAGGATCAGCGAGGCCAGCTCTACGGACGTCGCGGGACGCTTGCCGCGGATCTCCTTGCCCAGCAGCTCCTTGACCGACGGGTACGCGTAGAACGCGCCCTCGGGCTCCGGGCAGAGCACGCCGGGGATCTCGTTCAGCATCTTGACCATCGTGTGGCGGCGCCGGTCGAACGCCTTGCGCATCTCCGCGACGGCGTCGAGGTCGCCCGTCACGGCGGCGAGCGCGGCGGCCTGCGAGACGTTCGCCACATTGGACGTCGCGTGCGACTGCAGGTTCTGCGCGGCCTTCACGACGTCCGCCGGGCCGATCATCCAGCCCACCCGCCAGCCGGTCATCGCGTACGTCTTCGCGACCCCGTTCAGGACGAGCGTGCGGTCCGCGAGCTCGGGCACGACGACGGGCATCGAGTGGAACTCGGCGTCCCCGTACACGAGGTGCTCGTAGATCTCGTCCGTGATCACCCAGAGGCCGTGCTCGTCCGCCCAGCGGCCGATCGCCTCGATCTGGTCGCGGGTGTAGACGGCGCCGGTCGGGTTCGACGGGGAGACGAACAGCAGCACCTTCGTCCGGTCCGTGCGGGCCGCCTCGAGCTGCTCGACGCTCACCCGGTACCCGGTCGTCTCGTCGGCGACGACGTCCACCGGGACGCCCCCGGCGAGCTTGATCGACTCGGGGTAGGTCGTCCAGTACGGGGTGGGGACCAGCACCTCGTCGCCCGGGTCGAGCAGCGCGGCGAACGCCTCGTACACCGCCTGCTTGCCGCCGTTGGTGACCAGGACCTGGGACGACTCGACCTTCAGGCCCGAGTCGCGCTCGGTCTTCTCGGCGATCGCCGTGCGCAGCTCCGGCAGCCCCCCGGCCGGGGTGTACTTGTGGAACCGCGGGACGCGGCAGGCCGTCACCGCGGCCTCGACGATGTAGTCGGGCGTCGGGAAGTCGGGCTCTCCGGCGCCGAACCCGATGACCGGACGCCCGGCCGCCTTCAGCGCCTTGGCCTTGGCGTCGACGGCCAGCGTGGCGGACTCGGAGATCGCGGATATGCGCTTGGAGATGCGAGGACGGTCGATGCTCATACCCCTATCGTTACAGACCCCGGCCGGTGACCAGAGCGATATGTATGGGCCGGTGGGGACGCGTTCCGCGCCTCCGCCCGCGAGCCGGACGCGCGCCGCCCGCGACGCGGACGCGACGATCTTCGCGGGTTTCGGTTCGACGCGGGGGCCGCGGCCACGTAGACTCCTGCCACTAGTGACGCGTCACCGGCTACGAGGCTGTCCGCACGAGCGACCCTCGGGAGGCCGTAAGCTGGTAACCGGCACGAGCTCGGCCGCCCGGCCGGGCAGTTCTCCGTATCCGGAGAATGAAGGGCAGTGGCTCAATTGGTAGAGCACCGGTCTCCAAAACCGGCGGTTGGGGGTTCGAGTCCCTCCTGCCCTGCGAGGTGCGGTGCGCGCACCCGTGCCGGCCGCGTCGCGGCGGCCGACGCCGTGACGCGCGAAGGCGCGAACGGCGCGGCGACCACGAGGTGGTCCGAACACGACCGATGGGGTGAACGGCGGCATGGCGACTGAGACGCGCGGCGAGCCCGAGGCCAAGGACGAAGGCAAGGGCAAGCGGAAGAAGGTCGGAAAGCGGACCTCCCCCGCGCTGTTCGTGCGCCAGATCGTCGCCGAGCTGCGCAAGGTCATCTGGCCCACCCGCCGGGAATTGATCACCTACACGGCGGTCTCCCTGGTGTTCGTCCTCTTCATGGTCGCGCTCGTCTCCGGCGTCGACTGGGGTCTGCAGGAAGGCATCTACCGAATCTTCGGCTGATCCCGTCCCGCAGGGAACGACCGCGTCGGGACGACCGGCGCCGGGGCATCCGGGCCGCGCGCGGCCGTCGAACGGCCGCACCGCCGTACCGTCGTACAACCAGTCAGCGCAGACCGAGAGAAAGAGACATCGTGTCCGAGTCCTCACAGCCCTACGACGAGGCCGTGGAAGAGGCCCAGTCCGCTGCGGCTGCTGCGGCCGGCCAGGCGGCCGAGCCCGCCGACGAGGCGGCCGAGGCGGCCGTCACCGCCGGGGAAGGCGAGCCCGCGGACACGAAGCTCGAGGGCGAGGAGCCCCCCGGTCCGGAGGTCGCCGAGGGCGCCGCCGACCTCGCCGCCGAAGTGCGCGCCGAGGACGAGGCCGCCGAGGCCGCCAACGCCGGCGAGACCGCCGCGGAGGGCGAAGCCGCCGAAGCGGACGAGGAAGCCGAGGAGGGCGAGGAAGGCGAGGAGGCCGAGGCCCCCGCCGGGCCCCCGGCCGACCCGTACGCCGACTTCAAGATGGAGCTGCGGCTCCAGCCGGGCGACTGGTACGTCGTGCACACCTACGCGGGCTACGAGAACCGGGTCAAGACCAACATCGAGACCCGGACGCAGACCCTCAACATGGAGGACTACATCTTCCAGATCGAGGTCCCGCAGCACGAGGTCACCGAGATCAAGCAGGGCAAGCGGCAGAAGGTCAACGAGAAGGTCCTGCCGGGCTACATCCTCGTCCGCATGGACCTCACCGACGAGTCCTGGGCCGCGGTCCGCAACACCCCGGGCGTCACCGGGTTCGTGGGCCTGCTGAACAAGCCGTCCCCGCTGAGCCTCGACGAGGTCGCGAAGCTGCTGGCCCCCGAGCCCGAAGAGGTCGCCGGGGCCGTCAAGACCAAGGAGCCCGCGAAGGCGCAGGCGACCGTCGACTACGAGGTCGGCGAGTCCGTCACCGTCATGGACGGCCCGTTCGCGACGCTCCCCGCGACGGTCAACGAGATCAACATCGAGGCGCAGAAGCTCAAGGTGCTCGTCTCGATCTTCGGACGCGAGACCCCGGTCGAGCTGTCCTTCAACCAGGTCTCCAAGATCTGACAGACCCGCCCCGACCAGGGGCGTACAGCGGCTCCCACACGGCGGAATCGTCCCAGCCATCGTGTTGCCCGGATCTCCGGGAGTCGGAGCCACCAGAAAATGGGACGCAAGGGGTGAGGCATGCCTCCCAAGAAGAAGGTCGCCGCCGTCGTCAAGGTCCAGCTGCAGGCTGGCGCCGCGACCCCGGCCCCGCCGGTCGGTACCGCTCTCGGTCCGCACGGCGTCAACATCATGGACTTCTGCAAGCAGTACAACGCTGCCACGGAAGCCCAGCGCGGCAACGTCATCCCCGTAGAGATCACCATCTACGAGGACCGCTCGTTCACCTTCGTCACCAAGACCCCGCCGGCCGCGCAGCTCATCCTGAAGGCCGCGGGCATCGAGAAGGGCAGCGGCGAGCCGCACAAGAACAAGGTGGGCTCGGTCACCGCGGACCAGATCCGCGAGATCGCCAACACCAAGATGCCCGACCTCAACGCCAAGGACATCGAGGCCGCCGAGAAGATCGTCGCGGGCACCGCGCGGTCCATGGGCATCGAGGTCAAGTAAGTCCGTCACGTGGGAGGGCCGGGCGCGGCCCGTGACCACGGGTTCCACTGGAGGAACAGCATGAAGCGCAGCAAGGGCTACCGCGCCGCGGCGGAGAAGATCGACCGCGACCGGCTGTACACGCCGGCCGAGGCCGTGAAGCTCGCCAAGGAGACCGCGGTCACCAAGTTCGACGCGACCGTCGAGGTCGCCCTGCGGCTGGGCGTCGACCCCCGCAAGGCCGACCAGATGGTGCGCGGCACCGTCAACCTGCCGCACGGCACCGGTAAGACCGCCCGCGTGCTGGTCTTCGCCGGTGGCGCGAAGGCCGACGAGGCCCGCGAGGCCGGTGCCGACTTCGTCGGCTCCGACGACATGATCGAGCGGATTCAGGGCGGCTTCCTGGACTTCGACGCGGTCGTGGCGACGCCGGACCAGATGGGCAAGGTCGGCCGGCTGGGCCGGGTGCTCGGTCCGCGCGGCCTGATGCCGAACCCGAAGACCGGCACGGTCACCATGGACGTGGCCAAGGCCGTCTCCGACATCAAGGGCGGCAAGATCGAGTTCCGGGTCGACCGGCACTCGAACCTGCACTTCATCATCGGCAAGGCGTCCTTCGACGAGCGCCTGCTGGTGGAGAACTACGCTGCGGCGATCGAGGAGATCCAGCGGCTCAAGCCGTCGGCCGCCAAGGGCCGGTACGTCAAGAAGGCCGCGCTGACGACCTCGATGGGCCCGAGCATCCCGGTGGACCCGAACGCGGTCCGCAACCTGACGGCGGACCTCGAGACCGCCTGATCCGTTCGGCCTGATCACAGGGCGTCCCCGCACGGGGGCGCCCTGTGGCGTTTCCGGCGAAAAACCGGGGATTACCGGATATCGGGTCCGGAAATGGCCAAACCGATATGCGAAGACCTTTGTTACCGCCGGGGAACCTGGTGTTAGATCGGGTCCGTGAAGCGTAGAACGGACCGCATCATCGCGATTTCCGCGCTCGGTGCCGTGGCGGTCGTCCCCACGGTCGTCCTGGCGGTGGTGAAGACCGGCGGCGGCCCGGGGCCGGACGCCGGGGCGATGCCGCCCGCCGCCGCCATGGCGGACCGGGAGGCCGCCGGGGAGGGGCCCGGCACGGGAACGCTGACCCCCTCCGGCGGCGCGGTCCCCGGGACCGGGACGGGCTCCGGCGCGGGCGCCGGGGCCGGTTCGGGCGCGGGCGCGTCCGGCGGCGCCGGAACGGCCGCGGCGGGCGGCGGGAGCGAGGCCGCGAAGGCCGTGCTGCCCGACGAGCAGCCGAAGCCGAGCCCCGATCTGCGCGCGTTCGTCCGCAAGACCGACGTGAGGCTGACGTTCGGGACGGGCGGCGACTACACGCACGCGGCGGAGACCGCGGAGTTCACGCTCTACCCGGAGTTCGCGCTGACCGCGACGGGCGTCACCACCACGGTGAAGGACGGGCAGACGTCCGAGGTGACCGAGAAGGTCGTCGTGCGGGACGGCGTCCTCAAGGGGTACGACGGGCAGCAGTGGACCCAGTCCAAGCTGACCCAGGCCCAGCTGACGCAGCTGCAGACGCAGTCCGATCCGCGCCAGTTCACGTACCTGATGGCGAGCCTGCCCGGCCTGTTCGCCGAGGGACCGGATGCGCAGGGCCGGACGCACTTCCTCGCCGAAAGCGCGATGGGCGACCTGTACGGGCTGCTGCCGCGGCAGGCGGCGGAGCAGATCGGCAAGGTCGTCCCGGCGGAGACCGGGGTCGGCGTCGACCTGTGGGCGAACGCCAAGGCGCGTCCGACGTGGATCGGGCTGAAGGCGCAGGCCCCGGGCGGTGCGCTGGCCGGGTCGATGACGTTCGGTTCGTACCGCTGACGTCCCGCCCGTAGCGCCGGCGCGTTCCCGGGAGCCCGTTCGTCATCCCGGCCGCTACCCCCATGGTCGTACCGGTCCGTCCAGCATTCGTACCATCGGGGGATGCCGCGTTTCCGCCGCGCCTACAGACTGGTGGAAACGAGCAGGGCGATCAAGGAGGCTCGAACCGATGAACCGACGACTCATGGTCGCCGCCGGCGGAACCGCGATGGGGGCGGTGCTCCTGCTGTCCGGCTGCGGCGGGGACGGGTCGGGCGGCACGGCGGCCAACGTGAACCTCAGCGCGAACGAGGCGCTGCTGGCCTCGTCGAAGGAGACGAGCAAGGCCGACACGTTCCAGGCCGACCTGACCGTCACGACCGGGGAGAACGGCGGCGGAGAGATCCGCGCCAACGGGCAGTTCCAGCTGCGGCCGACGCTGAAGTTCTCCGCCGAGCTGGACGAGGCGACGCGCGGCGGGTCGGCGATCCCGGGCCTCCAGGGGCGCGCCGTCTACACCGGTGACGTGCTGTACGCGAAGGTTCCGCAGCTCGCCCGGTTCGTCGCCGACGGCAAGCCGTGGGTGAAGATCGACGTGAACCAGGTCGCGCGGCAGAGCGGATTCGACGTCCGGCAGCTCATCGACCAGGTGCGCAAGGTGAACCCGGCCGAGCAGACGAAGATGCTCACCGGCTCCGAGGACGTCCGCCGCGTCGGCACCGAGGAGGTCAACGGCGTCGAGACGACGCACTACGCGGGCACCGTCACCGTCCAGGACGCGCTCAGCCGCCTCGACGCGCAGACGCGCGAGGAGGTGAAGCGGTACATGCCGGAGGACGCCGACGCGACGATCGAGTTCGACCTGTGGACCGACGGCGAGAACCTGCCGCGCAAGCTCGAGACGAACGTCAAGGGCGACCAGGGGCACGGGGGCAAGGTGACCGTCGTCTACAGCGAGTACGGGGAGTCGGTGTCGGTGAACCCGCCGCCGGCCGACCAGGTCGGGACGCTCTCCCTGGAGTCGCTCCTCGGCGGCAACTGACCGTTTCCTGACGGAAATTCCCAGTTCGAGGCGAACTTGGCGGGGGTCTCCGGCGTCATAAGGACGAGATAAAGAGCGGTCCGGCCCCAGGCCGGGCCGCTCTTCAAGGACGCGAGGAGACCGTGAAGATGATCCGTCGGTTCGCCGTGGGGACCGCGTTGGTCACCAGCCTGACCCTCTCGCTCACCGGCTGTCTCGGCGATGCCGGCGACAAGGTGAGCCAGGCGGGCGAGAACCTGAAGCTGAGCGCCGCGCAGGTGCTCGGCAAGAGCGCCGAGAAGACCGGCCAGATCGACAGCTTCCAGGCCGACTTCGACATGAGCATGCAGGCCCCCGACGGGAACCTCAAGGCGGCCGGGACCATGCAGTACCAGCTGAAGCCCGAGCTGGCGTACGGCATGAAGTACACCGAGATGTCCGTCGGCGGCCAGTCCATGGGCGGCATGGAGCAGCTCCTCGTCGGCCGCACCATGTACATCAAGGCGCCGATGCTGGCGGAGCTGCCCGGCGCCTCCGCCAAGCCGTGGATCAAGGTCTCGCTGGAGGAGGCCGGACGCGCGGCCGGGCTGAACCTCGACCAGATGCTGCAGCAGTCGCAGCAGATGGACCCGGTGGCGAACATGAAGAAGCTGACCGCGTCCAAGGACGTCCGCGAGGTCGGCAAGGAGAACGTGAACGGCGTCGAGACGACGCACTACTCCGGCACGTACAACATGGCCGACGCGATCGCGGAGCTTCCCGCGGACCAGCAGGAGGCGGCCCGCGCGGCCATCGCCCAGTCCGGCATGGAGTCGATGAAGTTCGACGTCTGGGTGGACGGGCAGCAGCTCCCGCGGAAGATGGCGATGTCGACGCCGTCGTCCGCGGCGGGCGCGATGACGATGACGATGACGTACCGCGACTACGGCAAGCCGGTGCAGATCACGGCGCCGCCCGCGAGCCAGGTCACCGACATCGCGGAGATGATGCAGGGGCTGGTCGGCGGCCTCGGCGGCACCTGATACGACGGAACCCGACACTGATCGTGGGGGCCGCGCCGGTGGGCGCGGCCCCCCTCGCCGTTGCGGGACGCGCCGATTTGGTCTAGAGGCGGTTCTCCGCGTACCCTGTTCTCTGCCGAAGACCGCCGGTCGCCGCCCGCTCACGGGCGGCCGAAGGACCCGAAGAGATTCGGGCGGCCCGCGTAGGTGAGACGAGAGCTTCCGCATGACCTCCGCGTCATGCCCACGCCCCGTGCGCCTGCGCCGGGGCGTTCCCTTTTCCGAGACCTTTTTCGCCCCGGCGGCTTCCCCAAGGTAATCGGAAGGAGGGCCATGGCCAAGGACCACAAGGATGAGGCCATCGCCGAGCTCAAGAACGAGTTCGAGAGCTCGAACGGCGCCGTGCTGACCGAGTACCGCGGGCTGTCGGTCGCGCAGGTCACCGAACTGCGCGGCAACCTCGGCGAGGTCGCACGTTTTCGCGTTGTGAAGAACACGCTGACCAAGCGCGCCGCGAACGAGGCCGGTGTCGACGAGCAGTTCCGCGAGCTGCTCGAGGGCCCGTCGGCCATCGCGTTCGTCCGGGGCGACGTGGTCGAGGCCGCCAAGGGCCTGCGCGACTTCGCCAAGGCGAACCCGGCGCTGGTGATCAAGGGCGGCTACATCGACGGTCAGTCGATGGACGCCGCGCAGGTCACCAAGCTGGCCGACCTGGAGTCTCGCGAGGTGCTCCTCGCGAAGCTGGCCGGCGCGATGAAGGGCTCCATGGCGAACGCCGCGGGCCTCTTCAACGCCCTGCCGACGCAGGCGGCCCAGCTCGCCGAGGCGCTGCGCGCCAAGCGCGAGGGCGAGGGCGAGAGCGCGCCCGCCGAAGCGTCCGCCGAATAGGCACCCGCGGTTCCGTACACCCCAGTTTTGAAGCCATAGCGGAGGAAACATCATGGCGAAGCTCAGCACCGAAGAGCTGCTCGACGTCTTCAAGGAGATGACCCTTCTCGAGCTCTCCGAGTTCGTCAAGGAGTTCGAGACCACCTTCGACGTCAAGGCCGCCGCGCCGGTCGCCGCCGTCGCGGCCGCCCCGGGCGCCCCGGCCGCCGGCGGCGAGGAGGCCCCGGTCCAGGACGAGTTCGACGTCATCCTCGAGGGTGCCGGCGACAAGAAGATCCAGGTCATCAAGGAGGTGCGCGCGCTCACCAGCCTCGGCCTGAAGGAGGCCAAGGACCTGGTCGACGGCGCGCCGAAGCCGCTGCTGGAGAAGGTCAACAAGGAGACCGCCGACAAGGCCAAGGAGGCCCTGGAGAAGGCGGGCGCCTCGGTCACCGTCAAGTAAGTTCGCTGCTCGGCCCTTCAAGGGGTCGTGACGGCAAGACGGTCCGCAGGACTCCACGCACCGGAGCCGTGCGGCTCGGCTCCACCGCGTCACGGAAGGCGGTCACCCGTTCGGGTGGCCGCCTTCCCGCATGTCCGACTTCGGACGTTTCCTCCCGCTCCGGGCATCCCGCACGGGCGCGGACGGGCGAGCGCGCCGCGCGCGTGAACGAAGAGCGGCCGTCAGGAGGCGGGGGAGGGCCCGCGTTGTCGGTGGCTGCGCAACCGTGCTGGTCAGAGGGCCCGCTTTTCTGTCCCGAGGTGATAAAGGTCCGGTTCAAACCGTGTGCCGGGGCGGGTTGTGCGGGTCACAGACCGGGGCGTAGCGTCCCTTTCTGGTGCTGTGGCCCCACCGGGCCGCTCCCGTAACGGCCGCCCGTCGGGCAACAGCGGACGGCCGGGGCCGTGACCCCCCGGCTTGAGGAGCCGGTTCTTGGACCACTAGTCTCATAGGCGCCGTAAGTAACGATTGTCTTACGACGTCGCATTTAGCCGCTGATCTGGTCCGGTACCTCTTCCATTTGCCCGGGAGGTCGCTACGGTAGTGGCACCCGTCACGGCTACCGGACGGTAGCAAGGGGACGGGCACGCGGTGTGACGACAGAACCCCCGTAAGACAGCCTGAGTACTACTCGCTCATTGGTTCGGGATTCCCCCCGGCCTGGACGAAAGGTGACGAGTGGGCGTCGAGATCAGAGTTGAGGGCCTGACCAAGTCCTTCGGCCGCCAGGTGATCTGGCAGGACGTGTCGCTGACCATTCCCGCAGGGGAGATCTCCGTTCTCCTGGGCCCGTCCGGCACCGGCAAGTCGGTCTTCCTGAAGTCGCTCGTCGGGCTGCTCAAGCCGGACCGCGGGCACATCTGGATCGGCGACCGGGACCTGCCCAACCTGCCCGAGTCGCAGCTGTACGAGACGCGGAAGCTGTTCGGCGTCCTGTTCCAGGACGGCGCCCTCTTCGGCTCGATGAACCTGTTCGACAACATCGCGTTCCCGCTGCGCGAGCACACCAAGAAGTCCGAATCCGAGGTCAAGCGAATCGTCCTCGAGAAGATGGAACTGGTGGGTCTGCTCGGCGCCGAGTACAAACTGCCCGGCGAGATCTCCGGCGGTATGAAGAAGCGCGCCGGCCTGGCCCGCGCGCTGGTGCTGGACCCCGAGATCCTGCTGGTGGACGAGCCGGACTCCGGCCTCGACCCGGTGCGGACCGCGTTCCTCAACCAGGTGTTCATCGACCTCAACGCGCAGATCAACGCGACGTTCCTGATCGTCACCCACGACATCAACACCGCCCGGACCGTCCCGGACAACATCGGCCTGCTGTACCAGCGGAACCTGGCGATGTTCGGGCCGCGGGAGATGCTGCTGTCGAGCGAGGAGCCGGTCGTCCGGCAGTTCCTCAACGCGAGCAAGATCGGCCCGATCGGCATGTCGGAGGAGAAGGACGCCTCCGAACTCGAGGCCGAGGCGAAGATGGGCCACGACCCGGGCAAGCTGCCGCCGATCCCGCCGCAGCAGATGCCGACGAACGGTCTGGTGCGCGCGGGCCAGCACGCGCCCGGCGCGTGGTGCGCCGCGCACGGCGTCGTCCCGCCGCCCGGTTCGTTCATCGACGACCTGGGCCGCAACTGGGTCGAGGAGTGGCCGCGGTACGTGGCGTCGGCGGCGACGGCCGGCGGTCCGGCCGCGGCGCCCGGCCAGTTCCCGGGTGGCCCGCCGCCGGGGCAGTACGGGGCGGGTGCGAAGTACTGATGTCCTCTCCTGGTATCGGCGCGGACCAGGGCGGTGAGAAGAGCACGTCGTCCCGTGTGTCGCTGCGCAAGATCGGCGACGGCGCGACGAACGTCGTGGTCCGGGAACCGGGGCGGTTCTTCGCCCTGTGCCTGGACACGGGCCGCGCGATGTTCCAGTGGCCGTTCCAGTGGCGCGAGTTCATCCAGCAGGCCTGGTTCATCGTCAGCGTCACGGTCGTCCCGACGATGCTGGTCGCGATCCCGTTCGGCGGCGTGCTGTCGTTGCAGGTCGGCGGGCTGATCCGGCAGCTCGGCGCGCAGTCCTACACGGGCGCGACGGCGGTCGTGGCGATCGTCCGCGAGGCGAGCCCGCTGGTGACGTCGCTGCTGATCGCGGGCGCGGCGGGGTCGGCGATGTGCGCCGACCTCGGGTCCCGGAAGATCCGCGAGGAGATCGACGCCATGGAGGTGCTGGGGATCAATCCCCTGCACCGCCTGGTCGTCCCGCGGATGCTGGCGTGCGCGTTCGTGGCGCTGTTCCTGAACGGCCTGGTGTCGGTGGTCGGCCTGATGGGCGGCTACGTCTTCAACGTCATGCTCCAGGACGGGACGCCCGGCGCGTACCTGGCGTCGTTCAACGCCATTGCGCAACTCCCGGACCTGCTACAGGCGGAGTTCAAGGCGTTCGTCTTCGGCATCACCGCCGGCCTCGTCGCGGCCTATAAGGGGCTGAACGCAAAGGGAGGCCCGAAGGGCGTGGGGGACGCGGTCAACCAGACCGTGGTCATCACCTTCATGCTCCTGTTCGTGGAGAACTTCCTGATCTCCACGCTGTACTTCCAGTTCGTTCCGTCGAAGGGCATGTAGATGGCGGCCCCAGGCAAGACGGGGAAGGCCGTCTCCCGTGCGGTTAACGCGCCGCTCCAGCGACTGGACGACTTCGGGCACCAGCTGTCGTTCTACCTGCGGGCGTTCGCGTGGACGTTCCGGGCGCTGCGCCGGTACCGCACCGAGGTGATGCGGCTGCTGGCCGAGGTGAGCCTCGGCACCGGCGGGCTCGCGGTGATCGGCGGCTCGGTGGTGATCGTCGGCTTCATGACGTTCTTCACCGGCAGCCAGGTCGGCCTGCAGGGCTTCGAGTCGCTGGACCAGATCGGGACGGCCGCGTTCACCGGGTTCGTCGCGTCGTACTTCAACACCCGCGAGATCGCGCCGCTGGTGTCGGCGCTGGCGCTGTCGGCGACGGTCGGGTGCGGGTTCACCGCGCAGCTCGGCGCGATGCGGATCTCCGACGAGATCGACGCGCTGGAGGTCATGGCCGTCCCGTCGATGCCGTTCCTGGTGACGACGCGGATGATCGCCGGGATGATCGCGGTGATCCCGCTGTACATCGTGGGTCTGCTGGCGTCGTACGGCGCGACCCGGATCGTCGTGACGACGTTCTACGGGCAGTCGACCGGCACCTACGACCACTACTTCAACCTGTTCCTGCCACCGAACGACATCCTGTGGTCGTTCGGCAAGGTGATCGTCTTCTCCGTCCTGGTGATGCTGATCCACTGCTACTACGGCTACAACGCCAGCGGCGGGCCCGCCGGCGTGGGCGTCGCGGTGGGCCGCGCGGTGCGGACGAGCCTCGTCGTGATCAACGTGGCGGACCTGATGCTCGGCATGGCGATCTGGGGCACCGACACGTCGGTGCGGATCGCGGGGTGAGGGCGCGATGAGCGAACGGATGCGGCTGCGCCTGCTGGGCGTGACGATGGTCGCGGTGATCGTCCTCGCGCTGGCGTTGACGGTGGCGTTCTACAACAAGGCGTTCCGGCCGGTGGTGAACGTGAAGGTCGCCGCCGAGCGGGTGGGGCTGCAGCTGCTGCCGCACTCGGACGTCAAGGTGCGGGGCCTGATCGTCGGCGAGGTGCGCGACACCGAGGTGACCGACGACGGCGCGATCCTGCACCTGGCGCTGGACCCGGACAAGGCGGAGCTGATCCCGCGGAACGTCCAGGCGCGGATGCTGCCGAAGACGCTGTTCGGCGAGAAGTACGTGTCGCTGGAGATCCCCGCGCAGGCGGGGCCGGCCGGCCTGACGGACGGCATGACGATCCAGCAGGACCGGTCGCGCGCGGCGGTCGAGGTCAACCGGCTGCTGGACGACCTGCTGCCGCTGCTGCAGGCGGTGAAGCCGGCGGAGCTGAACACGACGCTGAACGCGCTGGCGACGGCGCTGCAGGGCCGCGGCGACCAGCTCGGCGAGAACCTGGAGCAGGCCGACGCGCTGCTGCAGAAGATCAACCCGGAGCTGGGCACGCTGGTGAAGGACCTGCACGGCCTCGCGGACGTCGCGGACGTCTACAACGCCGCGGCGCCCGACCTGCTGCAGACCCTCCGGAACCTGAACGTGACGAGCCGGACGATCACCGACAAGGAGCGGACGATCGAGGGGCTCATCCCCGCGGTGACGGCGCTGTCGGAGGACGGGAACACGTTCATGCGGCAGAACGGCCCGAAGATCATCGGGGTGAACATCGCGAACCGGGACGTGCTGCAGATCGTCGCGAAGTACTCGCCGACGCTGCCGTGCGTCCTGGAGGGCCTGATGGAGGCCAAGCCGGAGCTGGAGCGGGTCGGCGGCGGCGGTGGGTCCAAGACCTACAACCTGACGATCGAGATCGTGAAGCCGCGCCCGCCGTACAAGTACCCGCTGGACAAGCCGGAGGCCCGGGACCACCGGAACCCGCGCTGCTACGGGATCCCGAACTCGAAGGTCCCCTTCCCGGACTACCTGGCGCTGGACGGCACGCAGGACGACCTGTGGTGGAAGAACCCCGACCCGGCGAACGCCGGCGCGGCGGGGAACCGGGGCCGCGCGGTGTCGAACGTGTTCGTGGAGCCGGGCGCGGGTGACGAGAACGAGACGATCAAGAACATCGTCGCGCCGCTGACGCGGACGCCGTCCGACGAGCTGTCGGACATGTCGGCGCTGATGTTCGGGCCGCTGCTGCAGGGATCGGTGGTGACGGTCGAGTGAAGACGACGGGCGCGGCGGTCAAGCTGGGGATCTTCGTGGTCCTCACCTCGCTGACCACGGGCGTGCTGGCGATGACGATCTCGAACCTGCGGTTCGGTCCGTCCGAGACGTACAAGGCGGTGTTCTCGGACGTCACCGGGCTGCTGGAGAACGACGACGTGCGCGTCGCGGGCGTGCGCGTCGGGCAGATCGAGGACATCGAGCTGCACAAGGGCACGCAGGCGCTGGTGACGTTCAGCGTCGACAGCGACGGGGTGTTCCGGGCGGGGCTGCCGAAGTCCACCCAGGCGCACATCCGGTACCGGAACCTGATGGGGCAGCGGTACCTCGCGCTGACCGACGGGGCCGGGCAGCCGAACCAGTACCTCGACCCGGGCGACACGATCCCGCTGGCGCAGACGAAGCCGGCGCTGGACCTGACCGTCCTGTTCAACGGGTTCCGGCCGCTGTTCCGGGCGCTGGAGCCGAAGGACGTCAACACCCTCGCGATGCAGATCATCAAGGTGCTGCAGGGCGAGGGCGGGACGATCAACAGCCTGCTGCGGCACACGGCGTCGCTGACGAACACGCTCGCGGACCGCGACGCGGTGATCGGCCGGGTCATCGAGAACCTCAACGAGGTGCTCGGCACGATCGACTCGCGGCACGACCAGGTGAACAAGATGGTCGTGGACCTGCGGAGCTTCGTCAGCGGGCTGTCCCACGACCGTGAGGCGATCTTCGAGTCGGTCGAGGCGATCAACGGGCTGGAGTCGGCGACGGCGGGGCTGCTGCAGGACGCCCGGCCCGACATCAAGGACGACATCGCGGGGCTGCGCAAGCTCACCGGGACGCTCGACGACCACAGCGCGACCCTGGACAAGGGGTTGCAGCGGACGCCGCGGCGGCTCGAGGAGCTGCTGAACATCTCGTCCTACGGGTCCTGGTTCAACATGTACGTCTGCGGTCTCGACGCGCGGGTGCGGCTGCCGGGCGGACCGGTCTACCAGACACCGGCGATCGTGAACGAGAACGCGAGGTGCAAGTAGATGAGGATCCCGTTCCGGGAGCGAAACCCGGTCCCCATCGGCCTCTCCGCGTTCGCGGTCATCATCGTCGCGCTGCTGGTGGTGATGAACCTGGAGAGGATCCCGTTCGTCGCCGGCGGGACGACCTACACGGCGTCGTTCAGGGAGGCCGCCGGGCTGGAGCCGGACGAGGAGGTCCGCATCGCGGGCGTCAAGGTCGGCGAGGTCCGCGCGGTCGAGCTCGACGGCGACAAGGTGAAGGTCACGTTCCGGGTGGACGACGGCGTGCGGCTGGGCGACCGCACCGAGGCCAGCATCAAGATCAAGACGCTGCTGGGCGCGCACTACCTCGGGCTGTCGCCGAACGGGTCGCGGCCGATGAAGTCGCACATCCCGCTGGAGCGGACGCACACGCCGTTCGAGGTCGTCCCGGCGATCAGCGAGCTGGGCGAGCGGGTCGGGCAGATCGACGTGCAGCAAGTCGCAAAGTCGTTCGACGTGCTGTCGACGACGTTCGCGAACTCGCCGGACGAGGTGCGGGCGTCGCTGCAGGGCCTGCGGCGGCTGTCGGACACCATCGCGTCCCGCGACGACGAGCTGCACGAGCTGGCCGACAAGGCCCGCAGCGTGTCGGGGCTGCTCGCGGACCGCAACGAGGACTTCGAGAAGCTCGTGCAGGACGGCGACCGGCTGCTGGCGGCCGTCCAGGCGCGGCGCGAGGTCATCCACCGGCTGCTGGTGAACACCGTCCAGCTGTCGCAGCAGGTCAACGCGCTGATCCGGGAGAACGAGGCGCAGCTCAAGCCGATGCTGGACAACCTGGAGCAGGTCAACCAGGTGCTGCTGAAGAACCAGCAGAACCTGGACCGGATCCTGCAGCTGTTCGGCCCGTTCGCCCGCCAGTTCGCGGACGTCACCGGCACCGGCCGCTGGTTCGACGCCTACCTGCAGAACCTCATCCCGATCCCGGCGTCCATCGACGACTCGAACGCCGGGACGAAGGGGCAGGGCGGCCACGGCGCCGCCCCGCACGGCGCCCAGAACGGCCAGAACCAGACCAGGCAGGGCCAGAACGGCCAGAACCAGGGCGACAGCCCGCTTCCCTTCCTCCCGTGACAGCAGGCAGGTACCGGTAGTGCGAAACTCGGCAACGATTCTCCGCCTCGGCGGCGTGATACTCGCCGTCGCGGTGCTGGTCGCCGCGCTCGTCCTGCTGTTGCAGGAGCCGAAGCAGCGGCACATGACCGCGTACTTCACCAAGACCGTCGGCCTCTACGCGGGCGCGGACGTCCGCATCCTCGGCATCAAGGTCGGGGAGGTGACGAGCGTCGACCCGGTCGGCGACTCGGTCCGGGTGAAGCTGAAGTACGACGCCAAGTACAAGATCCCGGCGAACGCGCAGGCCGTCATCGTCAACCAGACGCTGGTCGCCGACCGGTACGTCCAGCTCACGCCCGCCTACAAGAACGGGCCGGTGATGAAGGACGGCGCGACGCTGACGACCAGCCGGACGGCCGTCCCCGTGGAGATCGACTCGATCAGCGGCAGCCTGAACGAGCTGAGCGAGGCGCTCGGCCCGCAGGGCGCCAACGCGCCGGGCGCGACGGGCGAGGGCTCGCTGTCGCGGCTGCTGCGGGTCGGCGCCGAGAACCTGCAGGGCCAGGGCGACGACATCAACGAGACGATCAAGAACACGTCGGACATGCTCAGCACGCTGAGCACCGACCGCGAGGACGTCGCGAAGACGATCGAGAACCTGCGGATCATCACCGACGCGATGAAGGAGAACGACCAGCAGATCAAGTCGTTCACGACCCGGCTCAACTCGGTCTCCGGGCAGCTCGCCCAGGAGAAGGAGGAGCTGAGCGCGGCGCTGAACACGCTGGGCCCGACGCTGCGGAACGTCGAGACGTTCGTGAAGGAGAACCGCGGGCAGCTGTCCGACAACGTCGAGCAGCTCGCGCAGATCACCGGCGTCCTGGTGAAGGAGAAGGAGGCGCTGGCCGAGATCCTCACGGCTGGCCCGCTCGCCATCAACAACCTGGCCCGCGCCTACGACCCGATCAGCGGCACCATCCACAACCGGGCCGACCTGCGGCAGTTCAACAACCTGGCCGACTGGGTGTGCTCGCTGGCGTACTCGGTGGGGACGCCCGCCGACCAGTGCCTCGACTTCGTCGAGCCCTACAACGGCATCGGTCAGGCGCTGGGCGGCCTCCACCTGGACCTGTCGTGGATCACGGCGCTGACCACGCACTACGACCCGGTCCCGATCCCGCCGGACGCCTACGGCCCGAACGACCCCGAGAACCCGAACCGGGGCGGCGCCCGGACGAACGCGCAGCCGAACGCGCAGCCGAACGCGCAGCCGAACCAGACGCGGACGGGCGCGCAGGGCGGCGCCCAGGGGAACACGGCCCACGGGCCGCAGGGACTCTCCGCACTGCTGCCTGGAGGTGGCCGATGAGCAGGACACGGCCCGTGCGGGGCGCGCGGCGCCGGGCGCGGCTGCTCGGCGCGGCGGCGCTGGCCGGCGTGACGGCGCTGTCGGGCTGCTCGTTCGACGGCGTGGCGTCGCTGCCGCTGCCCGGCGGCCCCGACCTCGGCGACGACCCGCGGACGTTCAAGATCGAGTTCTCGAACGTGCTGGACCTCGTCCCGCAGTCGGTGGTCAAGGTCAACGACGTGTCGGTCGGCCAGGTCGAGGAGATCGAGCTGGCCGGCGGCGAGGGCGGCTGGCGCGCGGTCGTCACGGTCGCGGTCCGCAAGGACGTCGAGCTGCCCGACAACGCGAGCGCGCGGATCTCCCAGACGAGCCTGCTGGGCGAGAAGTTCGTGGACCTGTCGCCCCCGGCGAACGAGCCGCCGCGCGGCCGGCTCGGCGCGGGCGACGTGATCCCGCTGGCCCGCACCACGCACGGCACCGAGATCGAGCAGGTGCTGTCGGCGATGTCGCTGCTGCTGAACGGCGGCGGCCTGGAGCAGGTCTCGACGATCAGCCACGAGCTGCAGGCCGCGATGGGCGGCCGCGAGGCGACGATCAAGTCGGTGCTGGACCGGGTGAACGTGTTCGTCGGCACCCTCGACCAGAACCGGGACGCCATCACCCGGGCGCTCGACAGCCTCGACCGGCTCACGGCGAAGCTGTCGGACGAGCGGCAGACGATCCAGGACACGATCGACGAGACCGGTCCGGCGATCGCGGTGCTGGAGCAGAACCGCGAGGACCTCACCGAGATGCTCGTCGCGCTGGACAAGCTCAGCCGCACCACCACGAACGTGATCAACCAGTCGCACGACGACCTGCTCGTCAACCTGAAAAACCTCGACACGGTCCTCCAGAACCTGAACAAGGCGGGCTCCGACCTGCCGAACGCGCTGGAGATGCTGATCACCTACCCGTTCCCGACGACGTTCGAGAACGTCATCGAAGGCGACTACGGCAACGTCCACCTCACCGTCGACCTGGACTTCGAGTCCCTGGCGCAGAACCTCCTGGGCGGCACCGACCTCGAGGGCATGCTCGGCAGCGGGCAGGACATGCGCAAGATGATCCAGGTGCCGAACCTGACGCTGCCGGACGCGCCGCTGGGCGTCCTCCCGCCGGACGGCGCCGCCGGTGCGGCGGGCGGCGGGGCGCGGCAGAAGCCCGGCGGCGGGGGCACGAACGCCCCCGGCGGCACGACCCCGACGCCGGCGCCGTCCAAGACGCCCACCGGGGAGCAGACTCCCGGGACCGGGGGCGAGAAGAAGGACGGCGGGGATTTCTGGGACCTCTTCGGCGGCGGTGAGAACCGCCCCGGGGCGTTCGGTCAGCGGCAGAGCGGTCTGTCGACCCTGATGACGGGGGGCCTCTCGTGATCCTCAAGCGCGGCGTCAAGATCCAGCTGATCGCCTTCCTGCTCATCACGATCATCGGCGTGACGGTCGTGTCGGTGAACTACATCGGCTTCGGCCGCGAGATGCTCGGCCGGCAGTACACCGCCTACGTCGACCTCACCGACTCCGGCGGCATCTTCAGCAACGCCGAGGTCACCTACCGCGGCGTGCCCGTCGGCCGGGTCGGCCCGATCCGGCTGACAGACTCCGGCATCAAGGTCGAACTGGAGCTGGAGCGCGGCGAGCGGATCCCGCGGGAGGGCCTCACGGCCGTCGTCGCGAACCGCTCCGCCGTCGGCGAGCAGTACATCGACCTGGTGCCGTCCGGGAAGAACGGCCCGTACCTCGACGAGGGCGACCCCTATACGATCCCCAAGGAGCGCACGAAGCTGCCGGTCTCCACGGCGGAGCTCCTGCAGAACGTCGACGCCCTCGTCACCTCGGTGAACACCGAGGACCTCGGCATCGTCATCGACGAGCTGAACAAGGCGTTCACCGGCACCGCCGAGGACCTCCAGCAGATCCTCGACGACACCGACCGGATCCTGGACACCGCCGACGAGGCGTACCCGGACACCAAGAAGCTCCTCGACAACAGCCTGACCGTCCTGGACACCCAGCGGAGCCAGGGCGCGAACATCCGGGGCTTCGCCCGGAACCTGAACGAGCTGAGCACGTCCATCCGCAACGACGACAAGGCGCTGCGGCGGACGATCGACGCCGCGCCCGGCGCGGTGAGCCAGACCCACCAGGCCATCAACCAGCTGTCCCCGACGCTGCCGGTGCTCCTGGCGAACCTCACCACCACCGGGCAGATCATCACGCAACGCCAGGCGGGCCTGCGGTCGCTGTTCATCCTTTACCCGGTGACCGTCGCGGGTCTGCCCACCGTCATGCCCGGTGACGGCACCCAGCACATGGGCCTCGTGCTGAACATCAACTCGCCGCCCAACTGCACCAAGGGTTACGAGAAGACCGACCAGCGGTGGCCGCAGGACACCGCGCACAAGGAGCCCAGGCTGGACGTCGGCTGCGCCGAACCGCACGACTCCGAGAAGGCCGTCCGCGGCGCCCGCAACTTCCCGACCGAGGCCCTCGTGCCCGCGCCGAAGCTGCCCGAGGGCGCCACCGAGGGCGCCGGGTTCCCGGTCGGCGGCGCGTCCGGCTCGGACGGCGGTTCCGGTTCGGACGCCGCGTCCGTCGCGGGCGCGGACGGCGGCGCCGGCACGAAGTCGGACGCGACCGGGAAGGCCGCGGAGTCGTCCGGCGGCGCGATGCTGGCGAACGGCCGGCTCTACATGTCATATCCGGCCGATTCGGTGAAATTCGCTGGATACGATCCTTCGACCGGCGCGGTCTACGGCGCCGACGGCAAGCGATACGTCATGTCCCGCACCGCAGGTTCGCGGGAGTTGGGAGAGGATTCATCGTGGAAGTGGCTCCTGCTCGGACCTCTGAGCCAGTGAGGCCGGCCCGATGAGCCGCCTCGGGGGGAAAGGGTCCCGCACGCTGGTCGTGGTGCTGAGCGTGGCCGTCGCCGGCCTGCTCGCCGGCACCGGCTGGCTCGGCTTCCGCGCCTGGCAGAACGGCGGCGACGCCGACGACTGGGCCCAGGCGCGGCAGTCCGCGCGGCAGATGGGCGTCAACCTGCTGACCCTGGACAGCAAGACCGCCCAGCAGGACCTCGACCGGATCGTGTCCGGCTCGACCGGCGACCTGAAGGACGAGCTCAGCTCCCAGTCCAAGGTCTTCCTGGACCAGCTGAACAAGACCAAGGCCCAGTCGACGGTGACCGACGTGGAGGCCGCGGTCGTCTCCATCGACGGGGACTCGGCCGAAGTGATGGTCTCCCTCAACGGCACGGTCACCAACGAGAAGGTCAAGAACGGCGTCACGCGCGCCTACCGGTACCTGATGCAGATGACCAAGGTCGATGACCGTTGGCTCGTTTCCCAACTGGAGATGGTCCCGTGACAGTGCTCGGCCGGGGCAAGCGCTCCTCCACAGAAAAGCCCGGCAAGGGCCGTAAGGGCGGCAAGGGCGTCCTGGAGAAGGACCCAGAAGAGGGCCTCACCCGGGAAGAGGCGGCCGCGAAGGCCGACACGGCGGAAGAGAAGGCGCGCCGGGCGGCCGAGCGGGCCGCCAAGGCCGAGGAGGCCGCCGAGGCGGCCCGGCTCGCCGAGGAGGCGGCCGCCCGCGCCAAGGAGGCCGCGCGGCTCGCGCAGATCGCCGCCGACGCCGCCTCCGCCGAGGCCGGGACGGACGACGACGCGGACGCCCCGGAGGAGTCCGGTGAGGCCGCCACATCGCTCGAGAAGAAGCGGAAGGGGCGGAAGGGCTCCGAAGTCGCACCCGAGGGTGACGAGGCCGCAGCGGGCGACTCAGCGGCTCCCACGGCCGTTTCCGCCGCCGCCGTCGACGACGAGACCGACGAGGAGACCGACGGCGACCGGATCGACGACGAGGACGACCTCGAGGACGACGACCTCGCCGACGAGGACGACTTCGAAGACGACGAAGACGAGGACGACGAGGACGACGAGGAAGAGTCCGAGGACGACGCGGAGGGCGCGGACGACGCGGAGACCGCGAAGTCGGGCGCCGACGCGTCGGACGACGACGAGCCCGCCCGCCCGTCCGGGCGGCGCGGCTCTCCCGCCGTCGTGATCGGCGTCCTGTCCGTCGTGGCGGTCGCGCTGGCCGCCGGCGCGGTGTTCCTCGGGCTGAAGGTCCGCGAGCAGCAGGCGACCGCCGACGCCCGCCGCGACGCCGTCGCCGCCGCGTCGAACTCCGCCAAGGCGCTGTCGTCCTACGACTACCGGACGCTGGAGACCGACCTGAAGTCGGCGTCCGCGACCACGACGGGCGACCTGCGCAAGGAGTTCGACACGCTCGCGGCCCAGCTGCGGACACAGGCGACGCAGCAGCAGGCCGTGTCCACGACGACGGTCCTCAAGGCCGGCGCGGTGAGCGCGAAGCCGGACGAGGTCGTCGTGCTGGTGTACGCGAACCGCGCGTCGGCGACGAACAAGGACACCGAGCCGCGGCTGCCGGAGCCGCTGCGGATTCGGATGATCATGGTCGAGAAGGACGGCGAGTGGCTGGCCCGGAAGCTGCAGGTCATCTCCTGACCTGAGGACGCGTTCCGAGATCGGGCGACCGCCCCCCGAGGGCGGTCGCCCGATCTACGTTCGGGGCCGCTTCCGCACCGCCGCGCCGCCTCGTCGAGGGCCCGTCCGGACGCCCGCACAGAGGCCCCCACAGGGGCCCGCACAGAGGCCCGAGGTGCCCGGAATCGCCCGTCTCCAGGGGCCTACCGCCGGGTAGGGGGAGCGATCCTAAACTATGGCCTTCCTCACTGCAGGTCAGAGCCCGAAAAGTCCAAGTCCGCTCTTGACTGCACGGGCTCGAGGGGCGATGCTCCAAGGCAACGTGATGCATACTGCGGCGCTAGAGTTGCGAGCGGTGTGGCGAGTCGGCTACACTGCCCCTTTGCGCTGCCCTCTGACTATCCGCGTGTGAGAGCACCCCTACAAGAGTCCGTTTTGGACCCTATCGCGTAGGTCTTGGACGTGGATCGTCTGGCGTGCGTGTCGTCAGTTACGCCGCGAGCCCTCGGAAGGACCACTCTTGGCAGCCTCGCGCAACGCCTCGAATACCGCAACCGGTCCGAACCGCGTCTCCTTCGCGCGCATCAAGGAGCCGCTCGAAGTCCCGGACCTCCTTGCTCTGCAGACCGACTCTGTTGACTGGCTGCTGGGCAACGAGAGGTGGAAGGCCCGGGTCGAGGCGGCCCAGAAGGCCGAAAGTAAGAGCGTCCCGACGCAGTCGGGCCTCGAGGAGATCTTCGAAGAGATCAGTCCCATCGAGGACTTCTCCGGGACCATGTCCCTCTCGTTCCGCGACCACCGGTTCGAGCCGCCCAAGTACTCCGTCGAGGAGTGCAAGGACAAGGACATGACCTACTCCGCCCCGATGTTCGTCACGGCGGAGTTCATCAACAACACCACCGGTGAGATCAAGAGCCAGACGGTGTTCATGGGCGACTTCCCGCTCATGACCCCGAAGGGCACCTTCATCATCAACGGCACCGAGCGCGTCGTCGTGTCGCAGCTGACCCGCTCGCCGGGTGTGTACTTCGACCGCGCCCTCGACAAGGCGTCCGACAAGGACATCTACGGCTGCCGGGTCATCCCGAGCCGCGGCGCCTGGCTCGAGTTCGAGATCGACAAGCGCGACAACGTCGGCGTGCGCATCGACCGCAAGCGCAAGCAGCCCGTCACCGTGCTGCTCAAGGCGCTCGGCTGGGACGAGGCGCGCATCCGCGAGCGCTTCGGCTCCTACGAGTCGATCAACGTGACCCTGGAGAAGGACCACACCTCCGGCCAGGACGACGCGCTGCTCGACATCTACCGCAAGCTGCGGCCGGGCGAGCCGCCGACGCGCGAGTCCGCGCAGACGCTGCTGGAGAACCTGTACTTCAACCCGAAGCGCTACGACGTCGCCAAGGTCGGCCGCTACAAGATCAACAAGAAGCTCGGCCTCGACCTGGACATGAACCAGGGCACCCTCACCGAGGACGACATCGTCGCGACGATCGAGTACCTCGTCCGGCTGCACGCCGGTGAGGAGGAGGCGACGCTCGGCGCCGTCTCCGTGCCGATCGAGGTCGACGACATCGACCACTTCGGCAACCGGCGCCTGCGCACGGTCGGCGAGCTGATCCAGAACCAGGTCCGGCTCGGCCTCGCCCGCATGGAGCGGGTCGTCCGCGAGCGGATGACCACCCAGGACGTCGAGGCGATCACGCCGCAGACGCTGATCAACATCCGGCCGGTCGTCGCCTCCATCAAGGAGTTCTTCGGCACCAGCCAGCTGTCGCAGTTCATGGACCAGACGAACCCGCTGGCCGGGCTGACGCACAAGCGCCGCCTGAACGCCCTCGGCCCCGGTGGTCTGTCGCGTGAGCGGGCGGGCATGGAGGTCCGCGACGTCCACCCGTCGCACTACGGCCGCATGTGCCCGATCGAGACGCCGGAAGGCCCGAACATCGGCCTGATCGGCTCGCTCGCCGCGTTCGGCCGGGTCAACCCGTTCGGGTTCGTCGAGACCCCGTACCGGCGCGTCACCGACGGCGTCGTCACCGAGCACATCGACTACCTGACCGCCGACGAGGAAGACCGCTTCGTCATCGCGCAGGCCAACTCCCTGCTCAACGACGACGGCACCTTCGTCGACGACCGCGTCCTGGTCCGCCGGAAGGGCGGCGAGATCGAGCTCGTCCCGGCCCGCGAGGTCCAGTACATGGACGTCTCGGCCCGGCAGATGACCTCGGTCGCCACCGCGATGATCCCGTTCCTGGAGCACGACGACGCCAACCGCGCGCTGATGGGCTCCAACATGCAGCGCCAGTCGGTGCCGCTGCTGCGCAGCGAGGCGCCGCTGGTCGGCACCGGCATGGAGTACCGCGCCGCGACCGACGCCGGCGACGTCATCACGGCCGAGAAGGCCGGCGTCGTCGAGGAGGTCTCCGCCGACTACGTCACCGTGATGAACGACGACGGCACGCGCACCACCTACCGCGTCGCGAAGTTCAAGCGGTCCAACCAGGGCACCTGCTTCAACCAGAAGCCGATCGTCGACGAGGGCCAGCGCGTCGAGGAGGGCCAGGTCATCGCCGACGGGCCCTGCACCGACAACGGCGAGATGGCGCTCGGCAAGAACCTCCTCGTGGCGTTCATGCCGTGGGAGGGCCACAACTACGAGGACGCGATCATCCTGTCGCAGCGCCTCGTGCAGGACGACGTCCTGTCCTCGATCCACATCGAGGAGCACGAGGTCGACGCCCGCGACACCAAGCTGGGCCCCGAGGAGATCACCCGGGACATCCCGAACGTCTCCGAGGAGGTCCTGGCCGACCTCGACGAGCGCGGCATCATCCGCGTCGGCGCCGACGTCGTGCCCGGCGACATCCTGGTCGGCAAGGTCACCCCGAAGGGCGAGACCGAGCTGACCCCGGAGGAGCGGCTGCTCCGCGCGATCTTCGGTGAGAAGGCGCGCGAGGTCCGCGACACGTCGCTGAAGGTGCCGCACGGCGAGCAGGGCAAGGTCATCGGCGTCCGGGTGTTCTCCCGCGACGAGGGCGACGAGCTCCCGCCCGGCGTGAACGAGCTGGTCCGGGTGTACGTCGCGCAGAAGCGCAAGATCACCGACGGCGACAAGCTGGCCGGCCGGCACGGCAACAAGGGCGTCATCTCCAAGGTGCTCCCCGTCGAGGACATGCCGTTCCTCGAGGACGGCACCCCGGTCGACATCGTCCTGAACCCGCTGGGCGTCCCCGGCCGGATGAACGTCGGCCAGGTCCTGGAGACGCACCTCGGCTGGGTCGCGAGCCGCGGCTGGAAGGTCGAGGGCGACGACGCCGAGTGGAAGCGCGCGCTCAAGGCCATCGGCGCCGACGAGGCCGCGCCGTGGACCAACACCGCGACCCCGGTGTTCGACGGCGCCCGCGAGGACGACGTCACCGGCCTGATCGAGTCCACCCTGCCGAACCGCGACGGGCAGCGGCTCGTCGGCCCGGGCGGCAAGGCGCGGCTCTTCGACGGCCGCACCGGCGAGCCCTACAAGGACCCGATCTCGGTCGGCTACATCTACATCCTCAAGCTGCTGCACCTGGTCGACGACAAGATCCACGCCCGGTCGACCGGTCCGTACTCCATGATCACCCAGCAGCCGCTCGGCGGTAAGGCCCAGTTCGGCGGCCAGCGCTTCGGTGAGATGGAGGTGTGGGCGCTGGAGGCGTACGGCGCCGCCTACGCCCTGCAGGAGCTCCTGACCATCAAGTCCGACGACGTCCTCGGCCGTGTGAAGGTCTACGAGGCCATCGTCAAGGGCGAGAACATCCCCGAGCCCGGCATTCCCGAGTCCTTCAAGGTGCTCATCAAGGAAATGCAGTCGCTCTGCCTCAACGTCGAGGTGCTCTCCAGCGACGGCATGTCCATCGAGATGCGCGACACCGACGAGGACGTCTTCCGCGCCGCGGAGGAGCTCGGCATCGACCTGTCCCGGCGCGAGCCGAGCAGTGTCGAAGAGGTCTGATCAACTCAAGGGGAAAACACGTTGCTTGACGTCAACTTCTTCGACGAGCTTCGCATCGGCCTGGCGACCGCCGACGACATCCGCCAGTGGTCCCACGGCGAGGTGAAGAAGCCGGAGACGATCAACTACCGGACCCTCAAGCCGGAGAAGGACGGGCTCTTCTGCGAGAAGATCTTCGGCCCGACCCGCGACTGGGAGTGCTACTGCGGCAAGTACAAGCGCGTCCGGTTCAAGGGCATCATCTGTGAGCGCTGCGGCGTCGAGGTGACCCGCGCCAAGGTGCGGCGTGAGCGGATGGGCCACATCGAGCTGGCCGCGCCGGTCACCCACATCTGGTACTTCAAGGGCGTCCCGTCGCGCCTCGGCTACCTGCTGGACCTGGCCCCGAAGGATCTCGAGAAGATCATCTACTTCGCGGCCTACATGATCACCAGCGTGGACGCCGAGCGCCGCGACCGCGACCTGCCGACGCTGGAGGCCCACATCTCCGTGGAGCGCCAGCAGATCGAGCAGGCCCGCGACGCGCAGGTCGAGGCCCGCCAGCAGAAGCTGGAGGCCGACCTGGCGGAGCTCGAGGAGGCCGGCGCGAAGGCCGACCAGAAGCGCAAGATCCGCGACGGCGCCGAGCGGGAGATGAAGCAGCTGCGGGACCGCTCGCAGCGCGAACTCGACCGTCTCGACGAGGTGTGGAACCGGTTCAAGAACCTCAAGGTCCAGGACCTCGAGGGCGACGAGCTGCTCTACCGCGAGATGCGCGACCGGTTCGGCCGGTACTTCGAGGGCGGCATGGGCGCCGCGGCCATCCAGGCCCGGCTGCAGAACTTCGACCTCGACGCCGAGGCCGAGAAGCTGCGCGACATCATCCGCACCGGCAAGGGCCAGAAGAAGGCCCGCGCCCTCAAGCGGCTGAAGGTCGTGTCCGCGTTCCTCAACACCCGCAACAGCCCGCTCGGCATGGTGCTGGACTGCATCCCGGTCATCCCGCCGGACCTGCGCCCGATGGTGCAGCTCGACGGCGGCCGGTTCGCGACGTCCGACCTGAACGACCTGTACCGCCGGGTCATCAACCGGAACAACCGCCTCAAGCGGCTGCTCGACCTCGGCGCGCCCGAGATCATCGTCAACAACGAGAAGCGGATGCTGCAGGAGGCCGTCGACGCGCTGTTCGACAACGGCCGCCGCGGCCGCCCGGTCACCGGGCCGGGCAACCGTCCGCTGAAGTCGCTGTCCGACATGCTCAAGGGCAAGCAGGGCCGGTTCCGCCAGAACCTGCTGGGCAAGCGCGTCGACTACTCCGGCCGTTCGGTCATCGTCGTCGGCCCGCAGCTCAAGCTGCACCAGTGCGGCCTGCCCAAGCAGATGGCGCTGGAGCTGTTCAAGCCGTTCGTCATGAAGCGGCTCGTCGACCTGAACCACGCGCAGAACATCAAGTCCGCCAAGCGGATGGTCGAGCGCGCGCGCCCGGTCGTGTGGGACGTCCTGGAAGAGGTCATCACCGAGCACCCGGTGCTGCTGAACCGGGCGCCGACCCTGCACCGCCTGGGCATCCAGGCGTTCGAGCCGCAGCTGGTCGAGGGCAAGGCCATCCAGATCCACCCGCTGGTCTGCACCGCGTTCAACGCGGACTTCGACGGCGACCAGATGGCGGTGCACCTGCCGCTGTCCGCCGAGGCGCAGGCCGAGGCGCGGATCCTGATGCTGTCCACGAACAACATCCTCAAGCCGTCCGACGGCAAGCCCGTCACCATGCCCACCCAGGACATGGTCATCGGCCTGTACTGGCTGACGACGGAGAAGGACGGCGCCGAGGGCGAGGGCCGCGCGTTCGGCTCGGTCGCCGAGGCGATCATGGCCTACGACCGGGGCGAGCTCGACCTGCAGGCCAAGATCGCCATCCGGCTGAAGGACGTCCCGCCGCCGCGCGGCTGGACGGCCCCGGAGGGCTACGACCCGTCGCAGCCGTACCGGATGGAGACCACGCTCGGCCGCGCGCTGTTCAACGAGGCGCTGCCCGCCGACTTCCCGTTCGTGAACGCGGAGATCGGCAAGAAGCAGCTCTCGGCGATCGTCAACGAGCTGGCGGAGACCTACCCGAAGGTCACCGTCGCGAACTCGCTCGACGCGCTCAAGAGCACCGGGTTCCACTGGGCGACCCGGTCGGGCGTCACCATCGCGATCGACGACGTCATCACGCCGCCCGGCAAGCAGGACATCCTGACCGGCTACGAGGCCCGTGCCGAGAAGGTGCAGCGCGAGTTCAACCGCGGTCTGATCACCGATGACGAGCGCAAGCAGGAGCTCATCGAGATCTGGAACCGGGCCACGGCCGACGTCGCCAAGAACATGGAGGAGGCGTTCCCGAAGGACAACCCGATCTGGATGATGATCCAGTCGGGCGCCCGCGGCAACCCGCTCCAGCTCCGGCAGATCGCCGGCATGCGCGGCCTGGTGTCGAACCCGAAGGGCGAGACGATCCCGCGGCCGATCAAGTCGTCGTTCCGCGAGGGCCTGTCGGTCGTCGAGTACTTCATCTCGACGCACGGCGCCCGGAAGGGTCTGGCCGACACCGCGCTGCGGACCGCCGACTCGGGTTACCTGACCCGTCGTCTGGTGGACGTCGCGCAGGACGTCATCGTCCGCGAGGTCGACTGCGGCACCGACCGCACGATCCCGTTCGAGGTCGCCGAGAAGCTGCCGGACGGCACGCTCGTCAAGCTCGCCACGACCGAGACCGCGCTGGTCGGCCGGACGATCGCCGAGGACGTCGAGGTGGACGGCACGGTGATCTTCCCGGCCGACACCGACCTGTCCGACTCGGTCGTGACGCGCCTGGTCGAGGCCGGCGTGGAGAGCGTCCGGACCCGCAGCGCCCTGGTCTGCGAGGCCAAGATCGGTGTCTGCGCCGCCTGCTACGGCCGCTCGCTGGCCACCGGCAAGCGGGTGGACGTCGGCGAGGCCGTCGGCATCATCGCGGCGCAGTCCATCGGTGAGCCCGGCACCCAGCTGACCATGCGGACGTTCCACACCGGCGGTGTCGCCGGCGGCGACATCACGCACGGTCTGCCGCGTGTCCAGGAGCTGTTCGAGGCCCGCATCCCCAAGGGCGTCGCCCCGATCAGCGAGGTCGCCGGCCGCGTCAAGATCGACGAGACGGAGAAGGCCCGCAAGGTCGTCGTCGTCCCGAACGACGGCTCCGACGAGATCGCCTACCAGGTGCCGATGCGGTCCCGCCTCCTGGTCAAGGAGGGCGAGGCCGTGGACGTGGGCCAGAAGCTCATCGCCGGTGCGATCAACCCGCACGAGGTGCTGCGCATCCTCGGCCCGCGCGCCGTCCAGCTCCACCTGGTCCAGGAGGTCCAGGAGGTCTACCGGTCGCAGGGCGTGTCGATCCACGACAAGCACATCGAGATCATCGTCCGCCAGATGCTGAAGCGGGTGAACATCCTCGAGTCGGGCGACACCGAGCTGCTGCCGGGCGACCTGGTGGAGCGGCCGATCTTCGAGGAGACGAACCGCAACGTCGTCGCCGAGGGCGGCCAGCCCGCCGCCGGCCGTCCGGTCCTGATGGGCATCACCAAGGCCTCGCTCGCGACCGAGTCGTGGCTGTCGGCGGCGTCCTTCCAGGAGACGACCCGGGTCCTCACCGAGGCCGCGATGCACGCCAAGAGCGACCCGCTGCTCGGCCTCAAGGAGAACGTCATCATCGGTAAGCTCATCCCGGCCGGTACCGGCATGCCGCAGTACCGCAACGTCCGGGTCGAGCCGACCGAGGAGGCGAAGGCCGCGGTGTACTCCGTCGGCTCCTACGACGACGGCGCCGAGTACGCCTTCGGGCAGGGCTCCGGCGAGGCCGTGCCGCTGGAGGAGTACGACTTCGGGCAGTACAACCGCTGATTCCGGAGTTCGCGCACTGACGACGCGCAAGAGCGAGGCCCCTTCCGGCACGAGCCGGAAGGGGCCTCGCCCTTTTTCCGTACAGGCCCGGCGTGTTGCTTCAGCCGGGGTTCTGGTCGGTCGGGCCGGGCTCTCCTTTCCGGGTCGGTCTACCTGCGGAGGGTGAAGGCGTCGGTCGCCTCGGCGAAGTTGGCGTCACCGCCGTACCGGGCGGTGACGGTCACGTCGCCCGAGCCGGGGATCGCGGACGGCGAGCACGAGGCCGCGCCCTTCGCGATCGTCCCGGTGCACAGCGCCGTGCCGTCGGCCGCCTGGAAGACGACCGTGCCGGTGGCGCGCTCGTCCAGTTCGGCTTCGAGCCTCGGCTGCGCGCCGCGGGCGTCGCCGTCGCCGCGCAGGCCGGGGTCGGCCTTGGCGACGGTCAGCGTCAGCGCCGCCGCGGACGCCCCGTACCGCTCGTCGCCCGAGTACCGCGCCGTCACCTCGTACGCGCCGGCCGGCAGGTCGGCGGGCGTCCGGCATTCGGCGCGGCCGCCGTCGACCTGTGCGTCGCACAGCACCGTGCCGTCGGCGGTCGCGAACGCCACCGTGCCGGTCGCGTCGCCGGGGAGGTTCCGGGCGCGGAGCCGGGCGTCCCGGCCGTACTCGGTGCCCTCGTCCCGGACGGTCATCGACGTGGCGGTGCGGTTCTTCCCGGTCGTGAACGACCAGACGGGCGACGTCGTCCGGTAGCCGTCGGCGTCGGTGGCCTCGACGTACCAGCTGTAGCGGGTGTCGGGCGACAGCTCGCCCGCCGGGACCGCGACCTGCGAGCCCGACGCGGCGTCCTGCACGGTGCCGACGGTCGTGGACGTCATCGCGGTGATGCCCACGTAGTCGGTGCTGACCTTGCGGGTGGGCGCCTGCAGGTCGAGCGGGACGGTGAAGTTCTCCAGCTCGGGGTCCCAGTAGTGGTTCCCGTCGCTGAGCACGGAGAACGTCTCGTTGCCGACCGTCTGGTTCGCGGTGTCGAAGCCGACGGTCCGCATCCAGCCGCCGCCGGACGTCGGGACCTCCTGGTAGTCGGCCAGCACCTCGACGATCACCCGCTCGCCCTCGCGCTTGACGTTCAGCGCGACGCCGTGGACGTGGCCGGAGAGGATCATGTCGACGTTCTCGTTCGGCAGGACGATCTCGTCGAAGATCTTCTGGCCGGGGCCGTAGTAGGCCCCGCCGACGGTGATGTACTGGTGCGTCGCGATCACGACGTTGTGCTCGGGATGCGCCTTGATGATCTTGTTCGCCCAGGCGATCTCCTCGGCGTCCAGGCTCCAGTCCAGGTACATGACCAGGTAGTCGGCGCCCGGGGTCGACACGATGTCGTAGTGCTGGACGTTGTCGTTGACCGTGCCGCCGTACCAGGGCTTGCCCGCGTACCGGGCCTCGCCGAAGTGCGTGCGGTACACCTCGTAGTGGCCGTTGCCGATGTCGTGGTTGCCGGGGACGATCCCGTACGGGAAGCCCGCGTCGTCCCACGTCTTCATGATCCGGGACGCGTTGGCCCACTCCTGGCTGACGCCGACGTGCTCGACGATGTCACCGGTGTGGACGCCGTACCCGATGTTCTTCTGGTAGCGGTTCTTGATCGCCCAGTCGACCATCTTCTGGTACGTCTCGGGCTCCCGCTCGGAGTAGTGCTGCGTGTCGGTCATCCACGCGAACACCGCGTCCTTCTCGGAGATCACCGACGCGGCGACGTCCTGCACCATGACCCGGGCCTTGCCGTCCCGGACGGTCTCGGTGACGCTCGCCCGCCCGCTCAGCGCGAGATCCCTGCCGCCCTCGCCGTCGTCGAGCAGCTGCCACTTCTGGGTGGAGTAGTTCCACACCGACAGCGCCGCGCGCTGCCCCGCAGGGACCGTGCCGTTCCAGTTGACGGTGTACTGCTGCGCCGCCAGGTTCGGCGGCACCTCCATCTCGAACTGCTGGAACGGGTACGCGCCGTCGCCCTCGGACGTCGCGACCTCGCCGTCCTTGGCCGCGAGCGCCTCGCGCGCCGCCCCGTCCACGGCGTCGCCGGCGACCCGTCCGGGCGCCGCCGCCGTCGACGAGCCCTGCGTCGCCGTGTTGGTCCCCGTGCCGTAGTCGCTCGTGTACGCCCACTTGACGGCGACGTCGACCGCGTCGCCCGCCGGGTCCCGCACGGTCACGCCGAGCGTCGTCCCGGACGGCGACACGTCCGTCGCGCCGTTGCCCGGCGTCGGGTCGGACGGCGCCAGCGGGTAGTTGCCGATCGTCGAGAAGACGATCTTCTTTTCGCCCTCGTTGCCGAGCTTGTCGACGGCCTTCGCGACGAGCGTGTGCTCGCCGTCCTTCAGGTCGTCCGCGGTGAACCGGTCGCCGTTGCGCACGGCCTTCCCGTCCAGCGTCAGCTCCAGCGACGCGACGCCGTGCGGGTCCTCGGCCGCGACATCGACGACGAACGGCTTCTCCTTGTACCGCTCGCCCGCCGCGGGGCTGTTGAACGTCACCGCGGGCACCGTGTTGTCGACGGTCACGGTCGCGGACGCCTTGCGGACGCTGCCGTCCTTGGCCGCGACGACCTCGTGCGTCCCGTCGTCCACCTGCGAGCTGTCCCACAGCGCCGCGTACTCCGTGCGGAACGACTCGGGGACGTCGAGGACGAACTCCTTGTAGTACGCCTTCGGGTTGATGTTGTCGCCGATCGTCATGATCGTGGACGGCGCGATCGACGGGTCCGCGACGGTGCGGCCGCCGCTGAACTCCAGCCGCGCGTTCCGCACCCGGAAGTCGTCGTTGTTGTTCTCACCGGCCTCGTCGACCGGGTCGGCGCCGCTGCCGGTGCGGATCCGCATCCGGTTCTCGCCCTGCCGCAGCTCGGCGAGCGGGACGGTCACCGACACCTCGGCGTAGTTGTTGATCGTCCCGACCTCGGGCTCGGCGATGATCTCGCCGTTCAGCCAGACGGTGTTGCGGAAGCTGCCCGTCTGGTAGTCGTCGGCCTGGAACACGAACGTCGGGTCCGGCGACGGCCGCGCCTCGGTCGGCAGCTCCGTCCCGTCGACGGCGATCGTCACCGGGCCGTCCGACCCGGCCACGACCTCGCGCGCCCCGCTGACCACGTCGCCGTCCGCGAGGCTCATGCTGACCGGACGGCCGTGGTCGACGTGGACCTCGGCCTCGGCCTTGCGGTCGCCGTCCTGCGACGTCGCCGTCACCGTGTAGGTGCCGGCCTCCAGCGCGGTCGTGTCCCACGTGTGCGTCGTCCGCGCCAGCAGCTGCTCCGCCGGCACCGCGATCGCCCAGTCGTGGGACGTGCTCATGTTCGCGCTGTCGCCGATGCGGATCACGGTCGTCGGCGACGTCGCCGGGTCCGCCGCGGTCGTCCCGTCGGCGAACTCCAGCCGCATGTTCCGGACGTTGAAGTCGTCGTTGTTGTTCACGGGGTCGTCCGGCATCGTCTTGCTGCCGGTGACGACGCGGACCGTGTTCCCGCCCGCCTTGAACGCCGACGCCGGGACCGACGCCCGGATCGGGGTGTAGCCGGACACGTCGCCGGGCGGCTGCGCCACCTGCACGCCGTTCACCCAGACGGTGTTGACGTGGCCCGCGCCGGCCTGCCAGCCGTCGGCCTCGAACACGACGTCGATCGTCGCCTCGGCCTGCGCGCCCTCCCGCTCCTCGCCGTCGATGGACAGCGTGACCGGCTGCCCGCCCTCCCGGTCGGTCGCCGCCAGCGGCACCCGCCCGGTGAGGATGTCGCCGTCCTGCACCGACAGCCAGATGCCGTCCTCGACGGCCCCCGTCTCGGCCACCGACACCCCGGCGCCGCCGAGCGCCAGGGCCAGGCCCGCGAGCGCCGCCACCGGCGCCCGGAGCCGCCGCCACGTTCTGTGACGTGATCTCATTCCTTGCCTTCCTAGAGTGCCACCAGGTTGCTCACCGCGACCGCGGTGATCGCGCAGCCGGCGATGGTGATGCCGGATGCGGCGAACAGGGGGGCCAGCCGGGACGCGAGTCGCACGGCGGCACGGGACCGGCCGACCCGCAGCACCAGGGCGCGGCCGTAGAGGGCGGTCAGGCCGACGGCGCACAGCACCGCGGCCATCCCGACGCCGGAGATCATCACGAGCGTCAGCGCGAAGCCGGAGCGCCCGCTGAACAGGCCCGTGATGAGGACGAGGAACGCGGACGGGGACGGCGTCAGGCCCCCGGACGCGCCGAGCAGCAACAACCCGGGACGGCTCGGCCCGTGGCCGTGTCCGTGCCCGTGGCCGTGTCCATGGCCATGCCCGTGGCCGTGGTGGTGGTGGCCCCGGTGGGCGGCGTGGCGCCAGAGCAGCCAGCCGCCGAGCGCGACCACGGAGACGCCCACGACCACCTGCAGGCCGCCGGTCAGCTCCTCCATCCGGACCAGGTCCGACAGCGAGAAGAACGTCCACGCGACCGCGATGACCAGCACCGACAGCGTGTGCATCACCGCGACGCTCGCTCCGAGGTACGCGGCGTCCCGCACGCGCCCGTCCGTCCCGATGAGGTACGCGGCGGCGAGGCTCTTGCCGTGCCCCGGGCCGATCGCGTGCAGCGCGCCGGCCACGAACGCGACGACGATCGCCGCCGGGGCGAACCCGGGGGAGTCGACGAACGCGACGAGCCGGTCGCCGAACCCGTCCCCGATCACGCCGCGCTCCGCCGCCGCCGGAACCACACGACCGCGGCGCCCGCGGCGACCACGACGCCGATCGGGACGGCCAGCCGCAGCACCGTCCCGGACGTCCGGGCGGCGCTCGCCGCGGAGCCGTCCAGCGTCCACGTGTGCGTGGGCGACGACTCGGCGTAGGTGTGCCGCTCGCCGCCGTCGCCGCTCGCGAGCGTCCGGTACGCGGGATGCAGGTCGAGCAGCGTCCGGACCGTCACCTCGGCGGACGCGACGGCCCGCGGGCAGTCGAACTCCAGCCGGGCGCCGTCCCGCACGAGGTCCGCCGCGGACACGAGCCTGCCGGGACACGCCGTCCCGTCCGACTTCACCTGGATGTTCTTCAGCAGGTACTCGCCGAGCCGCGCCGACTTCCCGAGCGTGACGGCGTCCGACTCGTCCGACTCCTCGGGGACGAGCGCGCCGTCCTTGTACACGTACGTCCGCTTGACCTTCAGCACCCGCAGGGCCAGCGCGAGCGCCGTCAGGTCGTCGGCCGCCGCCCGCCACCGCGCGTGCACGGTGGCCCCGTCGGCGCTCACCTCCAGCGTCTGCGGATCGCCGAACGGGTGCGCCCGCGCCGGGCTCGCGAGGAGGACGAGCGGGACGCACACGAGCACGGCGCAGGCCGTCACGGTGCGGAGCCGGAAACGAAGATCGCGCATGGCCGGAGACGCTAAGAACGGCAGAGGTGCGTCGCCCGATGGGAACGAAGATCCTCAACGACGGTTCGATGAACATTCAACGATCCGGGAACTCCGCCGCGAACCGCGCCCCCGGCCCCTACGCAACGTCGCTGAGCAGGAACGACGCGCGAGCGACCACCGACCTCCCCGCGCGCGGCCGCCCCTGGGGTGTCGATGCCCCCTGGGCGGGGCGACGTCTGTGGACTGCCGCCCTCCTCGGCGGGCGTGCCGCCGTCCGGGGGCGGTCAGGGGAGGGGGTGGCGGACCCAGACGTTCGGTTCGACGTAGACCGCGTGGTCGTGCGCGAGGTGGCAGTGCACCGGGACGAGCGCGCCCGGGACGTGCACGGGGCCGTCGGCGTCGAAGGGCAGGCCCGTCCACGCCCGCCATTCGGCGAGCGAGCCCGTGACCACCATCGACGCGGGCGCCACCGCCACGATCGTCCCGCCGGCCCGCGCGTGGGTGCGCAGCCACGGGTCGGCGGGGAGCCCGTCGGGCCTGGTGCGCCGCGCGTACTCGCGCATCGGCACGTCCGGTTCGCGGTCCTTCATCGTGGGGCGCACGGGCGCGACCACCTCCGCGAGTCCCGCCGCCCGCGCCGCCTCCTTGAGCGCCCGCAGCATCCGCGCGGCGAGGCCGGTGCCGCGCTGGTCGGGCCGGACGGCGATGCCGAGCAGGCCGAGCGCGTCCGGGGGGTCGCCGCGGCGGACGTCCGCGAGGGCCCACGTGAGGAGTTCGTCCCAGCCCCGGTCGGGCAGCATCCCCCGCCGCGCGAACGGCACCCCGCCGCCCTTGCCCGCTACGGCCCCGTCGGGGTCCACGGCCACGACGGAGAACTGCGGGAACCGCTCCGCGATGCCCCAGTAGCCGATGAACCGCCCCGCCGGGTCGTGCCCGACGAACGCGGGCACGTCGGCGTCCGCCCCCATCGGCGCGTCGGCGAGGCCGGGCCGCTCCACGAGCGTCTTGATCGCCGGGACCGGCCCGTTCCGGACCCGTCCGCGCACGTCCGTCATGTCGCCCTTCTCTCCCGGATCGGACGGTGAGTCGCCGGGCAGCCGGGCCGAACCGCGCTGTCGACCCGGCTGCCACCAGAGATGATTACGCAGAGTGACGACTCTGGGGAGTGTCGGGCGAGTAAGTGAATGTGGCGCCGGGGTAAGCGGCGTCCGTCACCACGGCAGCGGACGGCCGTCGCGGAAGAACCCGCCGGTGGGGCCGTCGTCGGGGAGGGTGGCGGCCCAGACGACGCCCGCCGCGCCGTCGGCGACGGGCCGGCCGCCGGGGCCGCCCATGTCGGTCGCGACCCAGCCGGGGCACACGGCGTTGACCAGGACCCCGTCGTGCCGGAGTTCGGCCGCCAGCATGCGGGTGAGGGCGTTGAGGGCGACCTTGGACGCGGTGTAGGCGGGGGTGCCGCCGCCCATGTTCGTCAGCGAGGCGACCTCGCTGGACACGTTGACGATCCGGCCGTGCCCGCTCTCGCGCAGCAGCGGCAGCATCGCCCGGACCAGCCGCCACGGGCCGTACAGGTTCGTCTCGGCGGCCTCCCGCACCACGTCCAGGTCGGCGTCGGCGGCGCGCTGCCACGTGTCGTAGGTGATCGCGGCGTTGTTCACCAGGACGTCCAGCCGCCCGAACCGCTCGGCGACCGTCTCCGCGGCCCGCGCGGCGTCGCCGTCCGAGGTCACGTCGAGCCGCAGCGGGACCTGCCCCGCGGCGGCCTCGGGGGAGCGGGCCGCCGCGATCACCGTGTGCCCGCGCTCGGCGAGCTGCGCGCAGACCTCCCGGCCGATGCCCCGGCTCGCCCCCGTCACCAACGCGATCATCGTCCGGCTCCTCTCCTCGGGACGGCACGATCGTGCGGCCCCACGCGCTTCCCCGTCCAATACCCGCCGTGATAGCCGTTGGCCATGGACGGTCATCTGCGCGATCTGCGGTATTTCGTCGCGGTCGCCGAGGAGCTGAACTTCACCCGCGCCGCCGAGCGCCTGTTCGTCTCCCAGCCCGCGCTGAGCAAGCAGATCCGCCGCCTGGAGGACGACCTGCGCGTGCGGCTGTTCGAGCGCGACCGGCGCACGGTGGCCCTCACCGCGCCCGGGGAGGCGCTGCTCCCGGCCGCGCGCGAGATGCTCGGCCGCTGGGACCAGGCGCAGCGCGAGGTCGCCGACGCCGCCGCCGCGGCGGCCGCGGTGCTGACCGTCGGGCTGTCCACGAGCGTCGGCCGCGGGCTGCTCGGCGCCGTCCGCGACCGGTTCGCCGAGCGCCGTCCGGGGTGGCGGCTGCGGATGCGGCAGATCGACTGGGCGGACGCCAGCGCCGGGCTCGCGTCCGGGGACGTCGACGTCGCGTTCGTCTGGCTGCCCGTCCCGGCCGCGGACGCCCTCCGCCTGCGGGTGGTCGCGCGGGAGCCGCGCTGGGTCGCGTTCCGCGACGACCATCGGCTCGCCGGGCGCGACGAGGTGGACTTCGCCGACCTCCTGGACGAGCCGTTCCTCGCCCTCCCGGAGAGCGCGGGCCCGCTGCGCGAGCACTGGCTCGGCGTCGCGCACCGCGGCGGCCGTCCCGTCCGGATCGGCGCGACGGTGGCGAACGCGGACGAGACGTTCGCGGCGATCGAGGAGGGCAGCGGCATCGTCCTGCTGTCCGCCGGGAACGCCGCGATCTACCGCCGTCCGGGCGTGCGCGCCGTCCCGGTGGCCGGGCTGCCGCCGTCCGAGCTGGCCGCCGCCTGGCGCCGCGGCGACGAGCGGACGGTCGTCCGCGACTTCGTCGACGCGCTGCCCACCGCCCCTTGACCTGGACGATCCGTCGTTTTCTTGACGTTTGGTCGCGTTTTGTGGCCGGTGTGCCCGGGGACTTACGCCTTGCTGACATACATGCATTTCGGGGGAGGAAACGCATGAAGAGGGTCATGACTGGAGCGCTGGTCGCCGCCATGGTCGCCGCCGGGGGGATCAGCGGTACCGCCGCGGCCGCCGAACCGCAGCCGCGGCAGCAGCAGACCCGGGACTGCCGCACCTATTCGAGCACCACCCGGTGCGGCGACGTCCGGCTCGACGAGAAGCAGCGAGCGTGCGTGTCCTCCAGCGTCCGGCTCGGCATGACCGAGCGCCGGGCCGAGGTGGAGTGCCAGGCCTTCCGCTGACGGACGGCCGCACGGGCCCGCCCCCGGACGACGTCCGAGGGCGGGCCTTCGTTCGTCGACGGCCCGCGCGCGGGGCGATCGGGGCCGTGATCCTCGTCATGGCGGCCCCGCGACGCGGGACGCGCGTGAGGAAGTCGACGTCCGGGCGGCCCGAGGGGTGGTGATCGTCGCCGCGGCGATGCATTGTGGACTGGGCCGCACCCGTTCCCGAGGGTGATTCCTAGCGCAGGGTGGTGATTTGCGATCGCACCTGCGAACGGGGCAGTCTGGGGACCGAGAACGCCCACGCGTGGCACGTCCGCTACGAGGGGAAACCGAGATCAGGTCCGGAGACCGCGTTATGCGCCGCGCGTCTCCGGGCGCACCGGGAGCCGAGGAGCCCCGGGACGACGGCGCTGAAGGAGCCCGACGATGACCGAGAATGACGGCGCGCAGGGACCGCAGCGGCCGTTGCCGGAAGACGAGGGCCAGGTCACGCCCCCGGAGGGGCAGGGAGAGCAGCCTCCCGCCCGCCCGCTGGGCGAGCGCACGGTGGTGTTCGGCGCCCCGCAGCTGGGCGGCCAGGCCCGCCCCGCCGCGCAGCCGCCGGCGCCGCAGCCCCCCGCCCCGCACCAGCAGCCGCCCGCCGGTCAGCAGCCGCCCGCCCCGCAGCAGCCGTATGGGCAGCAGCAGGGAGACCGCCCGGTGTCCCCGCCTCCGCCGACCATGGTGGAGCAGCCCGTCCAGCAGTTCGGCGAGCAGCCGCCGCCCCCGCCGCCGCAGCCCTACGGGCAGCCCGGCGGGTTCCCGCCCCCGGAGCAGCAGCAGTACGGGCAGCCGCCGCAGCAGCCCGGGTACCCGCAGCAGCCCGCGCACGGCGCCCCCGCGGAGCAGCCGCCGTTCGGCCAGCAGCCGTACGGGACGTCCACGGGCGGGTTCCCGCCGGTCGAGCCGCGCGGCCCGGAGAGCGCCCCGCCCGCCGAGCCGCCCGCCCCGCAGGAACCGGCCGCCGACCGGACGCTGATCGTCCCGAACCCGGGCACGGGGGAGCAGGAGAAGCCCCGCCCGAAGGTCGACGACCAGGCGACGCTGCACTGGTCGCCCGGCACCGACATCCCGGTCGCGACCGGTCCGGAGCGCCGGCAGGAGCCGCCGTCCGAGCCGTGGCAGGCGCCCGCCCCGCCGGCGACGCCGGAGCCGTGGTCGCCGGACGCCCAGCAGCCGCAGCAGCCGCAGCAGCAGCCGCAGGGCTTCGGCGGTATGGAGGAGCCCCCGGCGACGGAGGCGTTCGACCCGTCCGCCCAGGGCGCGCAGGGCCGTCCGGCGGAGTCGGGCGGCGGCCTCGCCGACCACACGGTGATGGACCTCGGCCAGCAGCAGTGGCAGACCGCGGGCCAGCCGCCGCAGCACCAGCAGCCGCCGCAGCCGGGCGCGCAGCAGTTCGGCCAGCAGGACTACGGCCAGCAGGACTTCGGTCAGCAGTCGCCCTACGGCCAGCAGCAGTTCGGGCAGCCCGACCAGCAGCAGTTCGGCCAGCAGCAGCAGCCGTATGAGCAGCAGCAGTACGGTCAGCAGGCGCCCGGACAGGCCCCCGGACAGGCCCCCGGACAGGCTCCGGGGCAGGCCCCCGGGCAGGGCACCGGCGGGCAGTACCCGCCGTTCGGCCAGCCCGACCAGCAGGGCGGCGACGAGCAGCACGGCGCGCTCCAGTTCGGCCAGCAGCAGCCCTACGGCCAGGCCCCCGGCGCGCCGGGAGCCCCGGGCCAGCCGGGCCAGTACGGTCAGCCGGGGCAGCCCGGCCAGTACGGGCAGCAGGCCGGGTACGGCGGGGACGCCGCCGGGTCGGGCGACAAGAAGAAGGTCGTCCTGATGACTGCGGGCGTCGGCATCGTCCTGCTCGTGGTGATCGTGGTGGCGGTGCTCTTCCTGCGCTAGCACGCCGGTCAAGTTTCGGACACATCTTCCCCAACACGGGGTGCGTGGGTCACAATGCCGACGGGTCTCCCGCCCAGCGGGCGGGAACTCCCCGTCGGCATTCGGCCGTTCTGGGGGGAAATCGGCCCCCACGGGCCCGGTCGGCTTGCGCCGGGAGGCGTCCGCGCGGTAGTGCGCTGCTCGCTTTGCACTTTGGCGTCGCGGTCGGTAACCTTTTCGCTTGTGCCCGCTGTATGCGGGCCGCTATGCGTGCGCTCAGGCGAAGCCCGTCAGGGCAGGGCCGGCGGCCGCATCCACTCCCCGGCTTGATTCGGCCCTTCTCGGGCCGGGCGGTCTGTGTCGGTTTCTTGTGGAGTCACTTCCGCGAGGTGGCGACACGCCCGACCGCGTGGGTCGGAGAGGGTCGGGAAACCGGCAGGTCACAGCCTCTCCTGAGGTGGTGATTGCAGACAAGACTTACCGGCTCGGTACGAGGAAGACGGAGACGCGGTGCCCACGATCCAGCAGCTGGTCCGCAAGGGCCGCCAGGACAAGGTGACCAAGAACAAGACGCCCGCGCTGAAGGAGAGCCCCCAGCGCCGGGGGGTCTGCACGCGCGTCTACACGACGACGCCCAAGAAGCCGAACTCCGCGCTTCGCAAGGTCGCCCGTGTCCGGCTGACCAGCGGGATTGAGGTCACGGCCTACATCCCCGGTGTCGGTCACAACCTGCAGGAGCACTCGATGGTGCTCGTGCGCGGCGGCCGTGTGAAGGACCTCCCCGGTGTTCGGTACAAGATCATCCGCGGGTCCCTCGACACGCAGGGCGTCCGCAACCGTAAGCAGGCGCGCAGCAAGTACGGCGCGAAGAAGGAGAAGAGCTGATGCCGCGCAAGGGCCCCGCTGGCAAGCGCCAGCTGATCGCTGACCCGGTGTACAACTCGCCGCTGGTCACCGCGCTCATCAACAAGATTCTCCTGGACGGCAAGCGCTCCATCGCGCAGCGGATCGTCTACGACGCCCTCGAGGGCGCCCGCGAGAAGACCGGCAACGACCCGGTCGTCACGCTGAAGCGCGCGCTCGACAACGTGAAGCCGACCCTGGAGGTCCGCAGCCGCCGTGTCGGTGGCGCGACCTACCAGGTCCCGGTCGAGGTTCGTCCGGCCCGCAGCACCACGCTCGCGCTGCGCTGGCTGGTGGTGTACGCCCGGCAGCGTCGTGAGAAGACGATGACCGAGCGCCTGATGAACGAACTTCTGGACGCCAGCAACGGCCTCGGCGCCTCGGTCAAGAAGCGCGAGGACACGCACAAGATGGCGGAGTCCAACAAGGCCTTCGCCCACTACCGCTGGTAACCCCGGCGGAACTGCAACGACGAGACGCAGCGAGGACGACAGTGGCTACCAAAACCGGTGTGGATCTGGCCAAGGTCCGCAACATCGGGATCATGGCCCATATCGACGCGGGCAAGACCACGACGACCGAGCGCATCCTGTTCTACACGGGGATGAGCTACAAGATCGGCGAGGTCCACGACGGCGCCGCCACCATGGACTGGATGGAACAGGAGCAGGAGCGGGGGATCACCATCACCTCCGCCGCCACCACGTGCACCTGGCCCGTTGAGGACGTCAAGCACACGATCAACATCATCGACACCCCCGGCCACGTCGACTTCACCGTCGAGGTGGAGCGCAACCTGCGGGTGCTCGACGGTGCGGTCGCGGTGTTCGACGGTGTCGCCGGTGTGGAGCCGCAGTCCGAGACCGTGTGGCGGCAGGCCGACCGTTACGGCGTGCCCCGCATGTGCTTCGTCAACAAGCTCGACCGGGTCGGCGCGGAGTTCCACCGCTGCGTCGACATGATCGAGAACCGGCTCAACGCGACGCCGCTGCCGCTGCAGCTGCCGATCGGCGCCGAGGCCGACTTCAAGGGCGTCATCGACCTGGTGACCATGAAGGCCCTCGTGTGGAACGAGGAGGCCAAGCTCGGCGAGATGTACGACACCGTCGACATCCCCGACACCCACGCCGACGCGGCGCGCGAGTGGCGCGACAAGCTCGTCGAGACCCTCGCCGAGAACGACGACGAGATCATGGAGCTGTACCTGGAGGGCACCGAGCCCACCGTCGAGCAGCTCCACGCGGGCATCCGCCGCGCCACCATCGCGGCGAACCTGACGCCGGTCCTGTGCGGCACCGCGTTCAAGAACAAGGGCGTGCAGCCCCTGCTGGACGCGATCGTCCGCTACCTGCCGTCGCCGCTGGACGTCGAGGCCATCGAGGGCCACGCCGTCCGCGACGAGGAGAAGGTGCTCAAGCGGATCCCGAGCGAGGACGAGCCGTTCTCCGCGCTCGCGTTCAAGATCGCCAGCGACCCGCACCTGGGCAAGCTGACGTTCGTGCGGATCTACTCCGGCGTGCTGGAGTCCGGCACCGCCGTGATGAACTCCGTCAAGGAGCGCAAGGAGCGCATCGGCAAGATCTACCGGATGCACGCCAACAAGCGCACCGAGATCGAGCGCGCGGGCGCCGGCGACATCGTCGCGGTGATGGGCCTCAAGCAGACCACCACCGGTGAGACGCTGTGCGACGAGAAGGACCCCATCGTCCTCGAGTCGATGAACTTCCCGGCGCCGGTCATCCACGTCGCGATCGAGCCGAAGACCAAGGCCGACCAGCAGAAGCTGAGCACCGCGATCCAGCGGCTGGCCGAGGAGGACCCGTCCTTCCAGGTCCGCACCGAGGAGGACACGGGCCAGACCGTGATCTCCGGCATGGGCGAGCTCCACCTGGAGATCCTCGTCGACCGGATGAAGCGCGAGTTCAAGGTCGAGGCCAACGTCGGCAAGCCGCAGGTCGCGTACCGCGAGACGATCACCAAGAAGGTCGAGAAGGTCGAGTACACCCACAAGAAGCAGACGGGTGGCTCCGGCCAGTTCGGCCGCGTGATCATCGACCTCGAGCCGCTGGGCGGCGGGTCCGACGGCTACGAGTTCGAGAACAAGGTCACCGGTGGCCGCATCCCCCGGGAGTACATCCCGTCGGTGGACGCGGGCTGCCAGGAGGCCGCCGATTTCGGTGTCCTGGCCGGCTACCCCATGGTGGGGGTCAAGGTCACCCTGCAGGACGGCGCCTACCACGAGGTCGACTCGTCGGAGATGGCGTTCAAGGTCGCCGGTTCCATGGCGTTCAAGGAGGCCGCCCGCAAGGCGTCCCCCACGCTGCTGGAGCCCATGATGGCCGTCGAGGTCACCACGCCCGAGGAGAACATGGGCGACGTGATCGGCGACCTCAACAGCCGTCGCGGCCAGGTCCAGTCCATGGACGAGCGGAGCGGGATGCGCGTCGTCAAGGCGCTCGTGCCCCTGTCCGAGATGTTCGGCTACGTGGGTGATCTGCGAAGCAAGACCCAGGGCCGGGCTGTTTTCACCATGCAGTTCGACTCCTACGCCGAGGTTCCGGGGAACGTCGCGCAGGAGATCATCGCCAAGGCGCGGGGCGAGTAGCACCCGGCCTGCCACAGATCACCAGGACCCACATCGAAGCGGTCGTCTAGGCGGCCGAGGATCGCAACAAGGAGCAACCAGTGGCGAAGGCCAAGTTCGAGCGGACCAAGCCGCACGTGAACATCGGCACCATTGGGCACATCGACCACGGTAAGACCACGCTTACCGCGGCGATCACCAAGGTGCTCCACGAGCAGTACCCCGACCTCAACCCCTACACGCCGTTCGAGGACATCGACAAGGCGCCGGAGGAGCGCGAGCGGGGCATCACCATCTCGATCGCGCACGTCGAGTACCAGACCGAGTCCCGGCACTACGCCCACGTGGACTGCCCCGGTCACGCCGACTACGTGAAGAACATGATCACCGGTGCGGCGCAGATGGACGGCGCCATCCTGGTGGTCGCCGCGACCGACGGCCCGATGCCGCAGACCAAGGAGCACGTGCTGCTCGCCCGCCAGGTGGGCGTGCCGTACATCGTCGTCGCCCTGAACAAGTGCGACATGGTCGACGACGAGGAGATCCTGGAGCTCGTCGAGCTCGAGGTCCGCGAGCTGCTCTCGGAGTACGAGTTCCCGGGCGACGACCTGCCGGTCGTCCGCGTGTCCGCCTTCCAGGCCCTGCAGGGCGAGGAGAAGTGGACGCAGTCGATCGTCGAGCTGATGAGCGCGGTGGACGAGAACGTCCCCGAGCCCACCCGTGACGTCGACAAGCCGTTCCTGATGCCGATCGAGGACGTCTTCTCGATCACCGGTCGCGGCACCGTCGTCACCGGCCGCATCGAGCGCGGCGTGATCAACGTCAACGAGGAAGTCGAGATCATCGGCATCAAGGAGGCCTCGTCCAAGACGACGGTCACCGGTGTCGAGATGTTCCGCAAGCTCCTCGACCAGGGCCAGGCGGGCGACAACGTCGGCCTCCTGCTCCGCGGCACCAAGCGCGAGGACGTCGAGCGCGGCCAGTGCGTCATCAAGCCGGGCACGACCACCCCGCACACCGAGTTCGAGGCGCAGGTCTACATCCTGTCCAAGGACGAGGGCGGCCGCCACACGCCGTTCTTCAACAACTACCGTCCGCAGTTCTACTTCCGGACCACGGACGTGACCGGCGTGGTGAACCTCCCCGAGGGCACCGAGATGGTCATGCCGAGCGACAACACCGAGATGCGCGTCGAGCTGATCCAGCCCGTCGCCATGGAGGAGGGCCTGAAGTTCGCCATCCGCGAGGGTGGCCGGACCGTCGGCTCCGGTCGCGTCACGAAGGTCATCAAGTAACACCCCTCGTCGATGCGGCGGCCCGGCCGCGCACGCCTGCCGGCCGGGCCGCCGCGTCACGACTCCTGAAGTAACAGCGGCACTACAGCAAAGGACACCGAGGCCACCATGGCGGGACAGAAGATCCGCATCCGGCTCAAGGCCTACGACCACGAGGTCATCGACACCTCCGCGAAGAAGATCGTTGAGACGGTGACGCGGACTGGCGCCAAGGTCGCGGGCCCGGTGCCGCTGCCGACCGAGAAGAACGTGTACTGCGTCATCCGCTCGCCGCACAAGTACAAGGACAGCCGCGAGCACTTCGAGATGCGCACGCACAAGCGGCTGATCGACATCATCGACCCGACGCCCAAGACGGTCGATTCGCTGATGCGCCTCGACCTTCCGGCCGGCGTTGACATCGAGATCAAGCTCTGAGGGACGCACCGAGAATGAGTACGCAGAGGAAGGGCGTCCTGGGCGAGAAGCTCGGCATGACCCAGGTCTTCGACGATGAGGGCCGGATCGTTCCGGTGACCGTCGTCCAGGCCGGGCCCTGTGTCGTCACCCAGCTCAAGACCCAGGAGAAGGACGGCTACACGGCGGTCCAGATCGGGTACGGGCAGATCGACCCGCGCAAGGTCAACAAGCCGCGGGCGGGGCACTTCGAGAAGGCCGGCGTCACGCCGCGCCGCTACCTCGTCGAGCTCCGGGGCGACACCGAGCTGGAACTCGGCCAGGAGATCACCGCCAGCGTCTTCGAGGCCGGCCAGAAGATCGACGTAACCGGCACGAGCAAGGGCAAGGGCACCGCCGGTGTCATGAAGCGCCACGGCTTCAAGGGCCTCGGCGCCTCGCACGGCACCCAGCGCAAGCACCGCTCGCCGGGTTCGATCGGCGGCTGCGCGACCCCCGGTCGCGTCTTCAAGGGCCTCCGCATGGCGGGACGGCACGGCAACGCCCGGACGACCGTGCAGAACCTGACCGTGCACGCCATCGACGAGGAGAAGGGCCTGCTGCTCATCAAGGGCGCGGTCCCCGGTCCCAACGGCGGCGTGGTCCTGGTCCGCGACGCAGTGAAGGGGACGGGCAAGTGACCTCCAAGCTCGACATCGACCTGCCCGCCGAGATCTTCGACGCCAAGACCAGCGTCCCGCTGATCCACCAGGTCGTGGTGGCGCAGGAGGCGGCCGCTCGGCAGGGCACCCACGCGACGAAGACCCGCGGCGACGTCCGCGGCGGTGGCAAGAAGCCGTACCGGCAGAAGGGCACCGGCCGCGCCCGTCAGGGCTCGACCCGCGCGCCCCAGTTCGCCGGCGGCGGCACCGTCCACGGCCCGCAGCCGCGCGACTACTCGCAGCGGACGCCCAAGAAGATGAAGGCCGCCGCGCTCCGCGGCGCGCTGTCCGACCGCGCCCGCGCCGGCATGGTGCACGTGGTCGACCACCTCATCGAGGGCGACGCGCCGAAGACGAAGGCGGCGCTGACGGCGCTGCGCTCGGTCACCGAGGCCAAGCGCGTCCTGGTGGTCGTGGACCGCGAGGACGACCTGACCTGGAAGAGCCTGCGCAACGAGCCGAGCGTGCACCTGCTCGTCTCCGACCAGCTCAACACCTACGACGTGCTGGTGAACGACGACGTCGTCTTCACGCAGAAGGCGTACGACGAGTTCATCTCGCGCGCGGCGAAGAAGTAAGGAGGGGGCAGGACATGGCGAAGATCGCCGACCCCCGCGACATCATCATCGCGCCGGTCGTCTCGGAGAAGAGCTACGGGCTGCTGGACGAGAACAAGTACACGTTCATCGTCCGCCCGGACGCCAACAAGACGCAGATCAGGCAGGCCGTCGAGGAGGTGTTCAACGTCAAGGTGACGAACGTGAACACCCTCAACCGTTCGGGCAAGCGCAAGCGCACCCGGTACGGCTACGGCAAGCGCAAGGACACCAAGCGCGCCATCGTCAGCCTGGCCGAGGGCGAGCGGATCGACATCTTCGGCGGCACGGCCTAAGAGGCTAGGGCCCCGAAGCAGACAAGGGATGAACGAAAAAGATGGGCATCCGTAACTACAAGCCGACCACTCCGGGTCGTCGCGGCTCCAGCGTGGCCGACTTCGTCGAGATCACGCGCCGCGAGCCTGAGAAGTCGCTGCTGAAGCCGCTCCCGAAGAAGGGCGGCCGCAACAACCACGGCCGGATCACCACCCGGCACCAGGGCGGCGGGCACAAGCGCGCGTACCGCGTGATCGACTTCCGCCGGCACGACAAGGACGGCGTCCCGGCGAAGGTCGCGCACATCGAGTACGACCCGAACCGCACCGCGCGCATCGCGCTGTTGCACTACGCGGACGGCGAGAAGCGCTACATCCTCGCGCCCCGCGACCTGAAGCAGGGCGACCGGGTGGAGAACGGGCCGGGCTCCGACATCAAGCCGGGCAACTGCCTCCCGCTGCGCAACATCCCGACGGGTACCGTCATCCACGCCATCGAGCTCCGCCCCGGCGGCGGCGCCAAGCTCGCCCGCAGCGCGGGCGCGGGCGTCCAGCTGCTGGCCAAGGAGGGCAAGTACGCCACGCTGCGCATGCCCTCGGGCGAGATGCGGATGGTGGACGTGCGCTGCCGCGCGACGGTCGGCCAGGTCGGCAACGCCGAGCAGTCGAACATCAACTGGGGCAAGGCCGGCCGTATGCGGTGGAAGGGCAAGCGCCCGACCGTCCGCGGTGTGGCCATGAACCCGATCGACCACCCGCACGGTGGTGGTGAGGGCAAGACCTCCGGTGGCCGGCACCCGGTGAACCCGAAGGGCAAGAAGGAAGGCCGCACTCGCCAGGCGAACAAGTCGAGCGACCGGCTGATCGTCCGTCGTCGCAGCAAGAAGAAGCGGTAGGAGTCGCTCGTCATGCCACGTAGCCTCAAGAAGGGCCCCTTCGTGGACGACCACCTGATCAAGAAGGTGGACGCCCAGAACGAGAAGGGCACCAAGAACGTCATCAAGACGTGGTCGCGGCGCTCCATGATCGTTCCCGACATGATCGGGCACACGATCGCCGTGCACGACGGGCGCAAGCACGTCCCGGTGTTCATCACCGACGCCATGGTCGGGCACAAGCTCGGCGAGTTCGCGCCGACGCGGACGTTCCGCAGCCACGTCAAGGAAGACCGCCGTAGCCGTCGAGGCTGAGCGGCAGAGCAGAGATCGTAGGAGAGAGGGACAGCGATGGAAGCCAGGGCCCAGGCGCGGTACATCCGTGTCACGCCCAGGAAGGCCCGCCGCGTGGTGGACCTCATCCGCGGCCTGCCCGCCGCGGAGGCTCAGGCGGTGCTGCGGTTCGCCCCCCAGGCTGCGAGTGAGCCGGTGGGCAAGGTGCTGGCGAGTGCCATCGCCAACGCCGAGCACAACTTCAAGCTCGACTCGGACACGCTGGTCGTCAGCCGAGCGTGGGTGGACGAGGGGCCGACGCTGAAGCGTTTCCGTCCCCGCGCCCAGGGCCGGGCTTACCGCATCAACAAGCGCACGAGTCACATCACCGTGGTCGTGGAGTCGCGCGACGAGGCTTCGGCCGGCGGCGGCGGTAAGAAGACGAGGAGGGCCCGGTAGTGGGTCAGAAGATCAACCCGCACGGGTTCCGTCTCGGCGTCACCACCGACCACAAGAGCGTGTGGTTCGCCGACAAGCTCTACAAGGACTACGTCAAGGAAGACGTCCAGATCCGGCGCATGCTGCAGAAGGGCATGGACCGGGCGGGCATCTCCAAGGTGGAGATCGAGCGGACCCGTGACCGTGTCGAGGTCAACATCCACACGGCCCGGCCGGGCATCGTCATCGGCCGCCGCGGTGCGGAGGCCGAGCGCCTCCGGGGCGACCTGGAGAAGCTGACCGGCAAGCAGGTGCGGCTGAACATCCTCGAGGTGAAGAACCCCGAGATCGACGCGCAGCTCGTCGCGCAGGGCGTGGCCGAGCAGCTGTCCAGCCGTGTCGCGTTCCGCCGCGCCATGCGCAAGGCGATCCAGTCCGCGATGAAGTCGGGCGCCAAGGGCATCAAGGTGCAGTGCGGCGGCCGTCTCGGCGGCGCCGAGATGTCGCGGTCGGAGTTCTACCGCGAGGGCCAGGTGCCGCTGCACACGCTGCGCGCCGACATCGACTACGGGTTCTACGAGGCCCGGACGACGTTCGGCCGCATCGGCGTGAAGGTGTGGATCTACAAGGGCGAGGCCGCGCAGACCCGCGCCGAGCGCGAGCAGCAGGCCGCCCAGCAGCGCGCCGCCGGCGGTGGCCGGGAGCGGCGCGAGCGTCGTGGCGGCGGCCGTGGCGGCCGTGGCGGCCGCGGCGGCGAGCGCGGCGGCGCGCAGAAGCAGAGTTCCGAGCAGCCCGCCCAGGCGACCGAGGCTGCTCCGCAGGGTGAGGGGAGCTGAAGTAACCCATGCTGATCCCTCGCAAGGTCAAGCACCGCAAGCAGCACCACCCGAAGCGCCGGGGCATGGCCAAGGGCGGCACGCGGGTGACGTTCGGCGAGTACGGCATCCAGGCGGTCGAGGGCGCGTACGTCACGAACCGCCAGATCGAGGCCGCGCGTATCGCCATGACGCGTCACATCAAGCGTGGCGGCAAGGTCTGGATCAACATCTTCCCGGACCGCCCGCTGACCAAGAAGCCCGCCGAGACCCGCATGGGTTCCGGTAAGGGCTCGGTCGAGTGGTGGGTGGCCAACGTCAAGCCGGGGCGCGTGATGTTCGAGCTGTCCTACCCCAACGAGGAGGTCGCTCGGGCCGCGCTGATGCGCGCGATCCACAAGCTCCCGATGAAGTGCAAGATCGTGAAGCGAGAGGTGGGTGAGTCCTGATGGCCAAGGGTCTTACCGCCGAAGATCTGCGGACCGAGCCGGACGACGTCCTGGTCACCAAGCTCAAGGAGGCGAAGGAGGAGCTGTTCAACCTTCGCTTCCAGGCCGCCACCGGCCAGCTCGAGAGCCACGGGCGGCTGCGCACCGTGAAGCGCGAGATCGCTCGCATCTACACCGTGATGCGTGAGCGGGAGCTCGGCATCGTCACGGTCGAGGACGCCGTGGAGGGCAACGAATGACCGAGCAGACCAAGCAGCGGAACTCACGCAAGGTGCTCGAGGGCCTCGTGGTCAGCGACAAGATGGACCGTACGGTCGTCGTCTCCGTCGAGGACCGCGTGAAGCACCCGAAGTACCACAAGGTGATCCGGCGGACGAAGAACTACAAGGCGCACGACGAGTCCAACGAGTGCGGCGTCGGCGACCGCGTCCGTCTCATGGAGACCCGCCCCCTGTCGGCCACCAAGCGCTGGCGCGTGGTGGAGATCCTCGAGAAGGCCAAGTAATTACCCGGTTCCACCAGGCTGCTCCGCGAAGCGAGCAGAACCGGTGTGACGAACAGGAGTCAACGTGATCCAGCAGGAGTCGCGACTCAAGGTCGCCGACAACACGGGTGCGAAGGAGATCCTTTGCATCCGGGTTCTCGGCGGCTCGGGTCGGCGCTACGCGGGAGTCGGCGACATCATCGTCGCGACGGTGAAGGACGCCCTTCCCGGCGCCGGCGTGAAGAAGGGGGATGTCGTCAAGGCGGTCATCGTGCGCACCCGCAAGGAGCGCCGGCGCCCGGACGGCTCCTACATCCGTTTCGACGAGAACGCGGCCGTCCTCATCAAGGACGGCGGCGACCCCCGGGGCACCCGTATCTTCGGCCCGGTGGGCCGCGAACTGCGCGAGAAGAAGTTCATGCGCATCATCTCGCTCGCGCCGGAGGTGCTGTGATGAAGATCCGCAAGGGCGACGAGGTCGTCGTCATCGCCGGCAAGGACAAGGGTGCCACGGGCAAGGTGCTGCGCACCTACCCCACCCGGGACCGGGTCGTCGTCGAGGGCGTCAACATCATCACCAAGAACATCAAGGCCGACGCGCAGCGGGCCGGCAAGGAGAGCGGCCGGGTCCAGGTCGAGGCTCCGATCCACGTCAGCAACGTCGCGCTCGCCGAGAAGGGCGAGCCCGTCCGGATCGGCTACACGTTCGACGAGGACGGCAACAAGGTCCGGGTCACCCGCCCGCACAAGAGCCGCGCCAAGTCGGTCGGCAAGGGCGGTAAGGAGTCTGCTTCCGATGACTGAGACCGTGACCGAGCGTCCCGTTCCGCAGCCGCGGCTCAAGCTGCGCTACCGCGAGGAGATCGCGGGGCAGCTGCGCGAGCAGTTCGGCTACGAGAACGTCATGCAGATCCCGGGCCTGACCAAGATCGTGGTCAACATGGGCGTGGGGGACGCGGCGAAGGACGCCAAGCTGATCGAGGGCGCGATCCGCGACCTGTCGGCGATCACCGGCCAGAAGCCCGCCGTGAACCGGGCCCGCAAGTCCATCGCGCAGTTCAAGCTGCGCGAGGGCATGCCGATCGGCGCGCACGCCACGCTGCGCGGCGACCGCATGTGGGAGTTCCTGGACCGGCTGCTGGCCACGGCGCTGCCCCGTATCCGCGACTTCCGCGGTCTGTCGCCGAAGCAGTTCGACGGCAACGGCAACTACACCTTCGGACTGACCGAGCAGGTCATGTTCCACGAGGTCGACCCCGACAAGATCGACCGCTCGCGGGGCATGGACATCACGGTCGTGACGACCGCGAAGACCGACGACGAGGGCCGGGCGCTGCTCAAGCTCCTGGGCTTCCCCTTCAAGGAGAGCTGAGCATGGCGAAGAAGTCGCTGATCGCCAAGGCGGCGCGCAAGCCGAAGTTCGAGGTGCGCGCGTACACTCGATGCTCGCGCTGCGGGCGTCCGCGGTCGGTCTACCGGAAGTTCGGCCTGTGCCGGATCTGCTTCCGGGAGATGGCCCACCGCGGCGAGCTGCCCGGCATCACCAAGTCCAGCTGGTGACCGCGTCCCCCTCGGGGCGAGGGGGAGCGGTACCGGCGTGTAATAACCACCGGGCACCCAACGGGGTGCCCTCGACCGCGCCAAAGGTCCACGGCCCGCGCCGGGCCGAGGAAACCGTGGCGAGGAGGGCCAGCAGGCCATGACGATGACCGACCCGATCGCAGACATGTTGACGCGTCTGCGGAACGCGAATTCGGCGTACCACGACCAGGTGGCGATGCCGTACTCGAAGATCAAGGCGCACATCGCCGAGATTCTCCAGCAGGAGGGCTACATCTCGGGCTGGAGCGTGGAGGACGCCGAGGTCGGCAAGAAGCTCCTGATCGAGCTCAAGTTCGGCCCGACCCGTGAGCGTTCGATCGCCGGCATCAAGCGCGTCTCGAAGCCGGGTCTGCGCGTGTACGCGAAGAAGGACAACCTGCCGAAGGTCCTGGGCGGACTCGGCGTCGCGATCATCTCGACGTCGTCCGGTCTCATGACGGACCGGCAGGCCGGCAAGCGCGGCGTGGGCGGGGAAGTCCTCGCCTACGTGTGGTGAGGGGAGGAATCTAACAATGTCACGAATCGGACGTTCTCCCATCACCGTGCCCAGCGGTGTCGACGTGAACATCGACGGCCGGGCGGTCACCGTCAAGGGACCGAAGGGCACGCTCTCGCACACCGTCGCGGAGCCCATCGAGGTCAGCCTCGAGGACGGCGTCATCTCGGTCTCCCGGCCGAACGACATGCAGAAGGTCCGGGGCCTGCACGGGCTCACCCGGTCGCTGATCAACAACATGGTGGTCGGCGTCACGGACGGCTACAAGAAGACCCTCGTCATCCAGGGCGTCGGTTACCGTGTGGTGGCCAAGGGCAAGAACCTGGAGTTCTCGCTCGGCTACAGCCACCCGATCACGGTCGAGCCCCCGGAGGGCATCACCTTCAAGGTGGAGAAGCCGACCCAGCTCACCGTCGAGGGCATCGACAAGCAGCTCGTCGGCGAGATCGCCGCCCGTATCCGCAAGCTGCGCAAGCCCGACCCGTACAAGGGCAAGGGCGTGCGGTACGAGGGCGAGCAGATCCGCCGCAAGGTCGGAAAGGCTGGTAAGTAGTCATGGCAGGCACCAAGACCCTGGCCGGGAAGGCCACGTCGGCGCGGGCGAAGTCCCGCAGGCGCCGGCACCTCCGGGTCCGCAAGAAGGTCGTGGGCACCGCCGCGCGGCCGCGCCTGGTCGTGACCCGCTCCAACCAGCACGTGTTCGTCCAGGTCATCGACGACGACAAGGGCCACACGCTGGCCAGCGCGTCGACGATGGAGGCGGACCTGCGCGCCGACGCGGGCGACAAGACGGCCAAGTCCCGCAAGGTCGGCGAGCTCGTCGCCGCCCGTGCGAAGGAGGCCGGCGTCTCCGCCGTCGTGTTCGACCGGGGCGGCAACAAGTACCACGGCCGCATCGCCGCTGTCGCGGACGGTGCGCGCGAGGGGGGCCTGCAGCTGTGACGGCCCTGACGACGAACGAGAAGAGGAACCACTGATGGCAGCGCAGAGGCGTGGTGGCGGTCAGGGTGGCGACCGTCGCGACGGCCGCCGCGACGACCGCCGCGGTGGCGCCGACAAGGGCCAGTCGTACATCGAGAAGGTCGTGGCGATCAACCGGGTCGCCAAGGTCGTCAAGGGCGGGCGTCGCTTCAGCTTCACCGCCCTCGTGATCGTCGGTGACGGCAACGGCACCGTCGGCGTCGGCTACGGCAAGGCCAAGGAGGTGCCGGCCGCGATCGCCAAGGGCGTCGAGGAGGCCAAGAAGCACTTCTTCAAGGTGCCGCGGATCCAGGGCACCATCCCGCACCTGGTGCAGGCGCGCGACGCGGCGGGCGAGGTCCTGCTGCGTCCGGCGAGCCCCGGTACCGGTGTCATCGCGGGCGGCCCGGTCCGCGCCGTCCTGGAGGCCGCCGGCATCCACGACGTGCTGAGCAAGTCGCTGGGCAGCGACAACGCGATCAACATCGTGCACGCGACGATCGCGGGCCTGAAGGCGCTGAAGCGTCCCGAGGAGATCGCGGCCAAGCGCGGCCTGCCGATCGAGGACGTCGCTCCGGCGGCCATGCTGCGGGCCCGTGCCGCGGGCAGCGAGCCGCGGGCGGAGGTCGCCTCGTCATGAGCCAGCTGAAGATCACGCAGAAGAAGTCCGTGATCAGCGAGAAGCAGAACCAGCGTGACACGCTGCGCACCCTCGGCCTGAAGAAGATCGGGCAGAGCGTGGTCCGTGAGGACCGCCCCGAGGTGCGCGGCATGATCCGGACGGTGGCCCACCTGGTCACCGTCGAGGAGGTCGACTGACCATGGCGGCTGATCTCGAGAAGAACGCCTCGGGTTCGGAGGGCGCGCCCCTGAAGCTGCACGACCTGCGTCCGGCCCCCGGCGCCAACCGCGCGAAGACCCGCAAGGGCCGCGGCGAGGCGTCCAAGGGCAAGACCGCGGGCCGCGGCACCAAGGGCACGAAGGCGCGCAGCACCGTCCCCGTCGGGTTCGAGGGCGGCCAGATGCCGCTGATCCGCCGGGTGCCGAAGCTCAAGGGCTTCAAGAACCCGAACCGGGTCGAGTTCCAGGTCGTGAACCTGGACAAGCTCGCCGCGCTCTACCCCGAGGGCGGCGAGGTCACGGCGGAGGACCTGGCGGCGAAGGGCGCGGTGCGCTCCGGCCGTCCGGTCAAGGTCCTCGGCACCGGCGACATCTCCGTCGCGGTCCAGGTGAAGGTGCACGCCTTCTCCGGTTCCGCGAAGGAGAAGATCGCCGCGGCCGGTGGAACCGCGGACGAGCTGTAAGAAGGAACACCTTCGATGCGGGGGCCGTCATCGCCTTTCGCCGCGGGCCTGGAGGTCCGGGCGCCGGGCGGGGCGGCCCCGTTCGCATCTGCTGTTAGAGTCACACCGGCGAGGCGGCTAACGTGAGCTTGCACACGGCGGTCCCCGCCGGATCGCATGGACCTGTAACCGGCCCCTCGGCGGCCATGATTTCGTCAGTCGCGCAGGAGGAATGGTGCTGACCGCGTTCGCTCGGGCTTTCCGTACGCCTGACCTGCGTAAAAAGCTGCTCTTCACGTTGTTCATCATCCTGATCTTCAGGCTGGGGTCCAACATCCCGACCCCGAACGTGAACGTGCAGGTGCTGCGAGAGACCGCCGATGCGGCCCGGGACAGCAGCCAGTTGTACGGCCTCGTCGACCTCTTCAGCGGCGGGGCGCTGCTGCAGCTCTCGATCTTCGCGCTGGGCATCATGCCCTACATCACCGCGAGCATCATCCTGCAGCTGCTGACGGTGGTGATCCCGAAACTGGAGGCCCTGAAGAAGGAGGGCCAGTCCGGCACGACGAAGATCACCCAGTACACCCGGTACCTGACGGTCGCGCTGGCGATCCTGCAGGGCACCGGCATCGTGGCGATGGCCAGCACCGGACAGCTCTTCCAGGGCATCTCCGGCAGCGGCGACATCCTCTACGACACCGGCATCTTCCCGGTCATCACGATGGTCATCGTGATGGTCGCGGGCACCACGGTGATCATGTGGCTCGGTGAGCTGATCACCGACCGCGGCGTCGGCAACGGCATGTCGATCCTGATCTTCACGCAGGTCGTCGCGGTCTTCCCCGCCCAGTTCTGGGGCATCTACAAGGCGCAGGGCGGGTTCGTCTTCGCGCTCGTCATCGCGGTCGGCCTGGCCATCATGGCCGGGGTCGTGTTCGTCGAGCAGGCCCAGCGCCGCATCCCCGTCCAGTACGCCAAGCGGATGGTGGGGCGCCGCATGTACGGCGGCACCTCGACCTACATCCCGCTGAAGGTGAACCAGGCCGGCATCATCCCGATCATCTTCGCCTCGTCGCTGCTGTACCTGCCGGTGCTGGCGACGCAGCTGTGGCCGGACACGAAGTGGCTGCAGGAGGCCCAGCCCTACCTCCAGCAGGACAACCCCTGGCACATGGCGGTGTTCTTCGCCTTCATCATCTTCTTCACGTACTTCTACGTCGCCATCACCTTCAACCCCACTGAAGTCGCCGACAACATGAAGAAGTATGGTGGTTTCATCCCAGGTATCCGTCCTGGCCGGCCCACCGCCGAGTACCTCGACTACGTGCTGACCCGGATCACCACACCCGGAGCGCTCTACCTGGGGGTCGTGTCCCTGATCCCGATGGTGGCGTTCGCACTCCTGAACGCCACACAGCAGTTCGCCTTCGGGGGCGCGAGCATCCTGATCATCGTCGGCGTCGGACTGGATACCGTGAAGCAGATCGAGAGCAAACTCCAGCAGCATCACTACGAGGGCTTCCTCCGGTAGTGCGTATCGTCCTGGTGGGCCCCCCGGGAGCGGGCAAGGGGACGCAGGCCCAGTTCATCGCATCGCATCTGTCCATCCCGAAGATCTCGACAGGTGACATCTTCCGCGCCAACGTGAGCGGCGGCACCGACCTCGGCCGCAAGGCCAAGGAGTACATGGACCGCGGCGACCTCGTCCCCGACGAGATCACCATCGCGATGGTGCGCGACCGGCTGGCCGAGGACGACGCCCGGGAGGGCTTCCTCCTGGACGGCTTCCCCCGCAACGTGCCGCAGGCCGAGACCCTCAACAAGATCCTCGACGAGTTCGGCGTCCGGCTCGACATCGTGCTGGAGCTCGTCGTCGACGAGGAGGAGGTCGTCCGGCGGCTGTCGGGCCGGCGCACCTGCACCAAGTGCCAGAAGATCTGGCACGTCGACTTCGACGACAAGAAGGACGACATCTGCGACGACTGCGGCGGCCACCTGTTCCAGCGGGACGACGACAAAGAGGACGTCGTCCGGCACCGGCTCGAGGTCTACCAGGAACAGACCGCGCCCATCGTGCAGTTCTATGGAGACGAGGGCATTCTGGTGCGCATCGACGCCACCGGCCCGGTCGATGAGGTAACCGCTCGCGCGCTGGACGCGCTCCGCCCGTCGGAGAAGTGACGGCGGAGACGCCGGGCCGCGCGCGGCCGCACGATCGCCGGGATCGCACTCGCGGTCCCGGCGACGCCGTTATGGGAGAGGGATGTTCAGACGCAGGCCCGCGATCCAGGTCAAGACCGCCGAGCAGATCGAGCTGATGCGGGCCGCCGGCCTGCTGGTCGGCCGTACGCTCGAACTGCTCCGGGAGGCGGTCAAGCCGGGGATCACCACCCTCGACCTCGACGCGCTCGCCGAGGAGCACATCCGCGACAACGGCGGCGTCCCGTCGTTCAAGGGCTACCACGGCTTCACCGGGACGATCTGCGCGTCCGTCAACGAGGAGATCGTGCACGGCATCCCGCGCGCCGGGAAGGTGCTGCACGAGGGCGACGTCATCTCGATCGACTGCGGCGCGATCGTCGAGGGCTGGCACGGCGACGCCGCGATCACCGTCCCCGTCGGGGAGATCACCGACGACCTGAGGCGGCTGCTGGACGTCACCGAGACGTCCCTGTGGCACGGTCTGGCGGCCGGAGTCGCCGGGGCCAGGCTCACGGACATGTCGCACGCCGTCGAGTCGTACGTCCGCTCTCAGGGCCCGTACGGCATCGTCGAGGGGTACGGGGGGCACGGCATCGGCACCGAGATGCACATGGACCCGCTCATCCCGAACCACGGCGCCCCCGGGCACGGCCCGGTGCTGCGGCCCGGGATGTGCTTCGCCGTCGAACCCATGGTGAACCTCGGCACGAAGCAGACCGTGGAACTCGACGACGGCTGGACCGTTATCACCACCGACGGGCGCGCCTCGGCGCACTTCGAGCACACGTTCGCCGTCACGCCCGACGGACCGCGCGTGCTCACCGCTCTTGACGAGGGCCGGGAGTGGTTCGCCAAGCTGGGAGCAGACACGCCCTGACACGTGCGGGCGCTTCGGGAGGGAGCTGAGGTGGCGCCGAATCCGGACATGCGGGCGTCGGACGCCGACCGCGACCGGGTGGCCGAGAGCCTGCGCGAGCACTGCGCCGTCGGCCGCATCACCGTGGACGAACTGCACGAGCGGCTCGAGGACGTCTACAGCGCCAAGACGCTCGGCCGGCTCGACGAGATCACCGCGGACCTCCCCGAGGAGGACCTGTACGAGCTTCCGGTGCCCGCGGCGCAGCCCAAGAGCACCGAGCTGCCCGTCCGCCGCACGACCGGGGCGGGCGTCGAGCGCGCCGCGTGGGCCGGGCTGGCGGCCGTCGGCGGGCTCAACCTCGCGATCTGGCTGATCATCGGGGTGACGGCGGGGTTCGTGTACCCGTGGTGGATCTGGGTCGTGGGCCCGTGGGCCGCGGTCCTGCTGCTGCGGACGATCATGGGGTCGCGGCGCGACTGATCGCCCGGCGGATCGTCCGGCCGATCACTCGACGTCCATCAGCGGGCGGTAGTTGCCCGTGGGGACGAAGTGCGTCGTGGCCGAGCCGCGCTCGTCCACGAGGTGGATGGCGAACCCCGCGGGCTCCCCGGTGACCGCCGCCCGTCCCGGGTGCGTCAGGTCGAGGAACAGCTGCCGGTAGGTGCTCGGGCACGTCGTGCTCACCTTCCCGCCGACCGACCCGACCGACCCGCGGTGCACGTGCCCGGAGATCACGCGGACGATCTGCGGGTGCCGCTCGACGATCGCCGCGAACCCCGCGGGCTCCACGAACCGCATGTCGTCGATGAACCGGATGCCGATGGGGAACGGCGGATGGTGCGTCGCGACGACCGTCGGCGTGTCGGGCGCCGCGGCGAGCGTCTCGTCCAGCCAGCGGAGCCGGTCCTCGTCGAGGTGGCCGTGCGGGTGCCCGTCCACCGTGGTGTCGCAGCAGACGAGGCGCGTCCCCGCGACGTCCACCGCGTACTGCAGGGGGGCCTGTGGAACGGTCCCGGTCGCCGCGACGGCCGGGTGGTCCTTGAAGACGGCGCGCAGCGCGTCGCGGTCGTCGTGGTTGCCCGCCATCGGGTAGACGGCCATCGGCAGCGGCGACAGCAGCGCGTGCAGGCGGGCGTACTCCGCGGGCAGCCCGCCGTCGGCCAGGTCGCCCGTGAGCACGACCGCGTCCGGCCGCGCCGGCAGGGTGAGCAGGCTCGACACCGCGGCCCGCAGCGCGCGCACCGGCCCCGAGCCGTCGTCCACCTCGCCGTCCCGCCCGGCCGCCAGGTGGATGTCGCTCAACTGCGCGATGATCGCCATTGATCCTCCCCCTTGCAAGAAAACCACGGACCCGCGACCCGGGCGTCCGGAGGGCCGCGGTCCGGCCGCACCGCCGGGGGCCCGTTGCGGGACGATCTTGTCGTCAGCGGGCCGGGCTGTCGACTCGGCGAAATGAGAAGAAGATCACGACCCGGTCTCGGCGCCGTATCGGTGCAGTCCCCGGACCCTGAACGCTCCCTGGACGCCCTCACGCCGGACACGCGCCGATCGCGGGCCGGGCGTGTCCGCCGGGGCCGGGAGCGGACGGTCAGGCGACGTGGGGGATCACCAGGCTCAGGGCCGAGGTGACCTCTTCGGGGGTGGGGGCCACGTCCGGGACGACGTCGCGGAGGGCGAGCCACCCGTTGATCGCCTGCACGGTGGGCTTGGCCTCGACGAGCTGCGGGTCGTCCAGGCCGTACCAGGCGGCGACCTTCGACCAGCGCCACAGCCGGTGACCCGCCGTGGACATCTCCGACGCCGGGAAGCCGGTGGCGCCGCGCGCGCCGGTGATGGCGTGCCGGACGGAGTCGGCGGAGCGGCCGACGCGTTCGGCGATGTCGCGGATCGTCAGCAGCGGGTCGGCCTCGACCTGGAGGACGTGCAGGCCGGGGGCGCTCGTCTCGACGTGCTCGACGAGCTCCATGATGGCCGCGGCGAGGGTGGGGCCCTCCCACGTGCAGGACGCGTTGCCGGCGCGGTCGGCGTGCTGCGGCTCGGTGATGATGGACACCGTGACCGCGCCGTGCGTGCGGGCGAACAGGGGGTCCAGCTCCTCCTCGTAGAGGGGACGGCTGAGGATCAGCGCGAAGTCATAGCTCGGCATGCTGACCCTCCTCGTGCGTCTCTACTACTGAAAGGTACCAACGCCCTGGCAGGGTATGCTTATGTTGGGAGCAGTCTCCGCAGCCGTATCATGCGCTGATTTCGCATTCGGCGGGTCGGTGACGTACACTCCTGTGTCGGTCCGTCGTCGGCCGCCCGATTCCCCTGTTCTCGGCGTTGATTCGCCGTGGCGCCCGCCATGCGGGCCAGGATCGCATCGATGGCGCGTCGGACCGACGTCCAATGAGCCGATCAGTGAAGCGCGGAGGACATGCCCAAGAAAGAAGGGGCCATCGAGATCGAGGGCACCGTCATCGAGTCGCTGCCCAACGCCATGTTCAAGGTGGAGCTCGACAACGGGCACAAGGTGCTCGCCCACATCAGCGGCAAGATGCGGATGCACTACATCCGGATCCTGCCGGACGACCGCGTCGTTGTGGAGCTGAGCCCCTACGACCTCACGCGCGGTCGGATCGTCTACCGATACAAGTGAACGCGCGCCGCGGGATCCGTTCCGGACGTCCCGCGGTGCCAACTCACTGAGGTTGCCTCTCTCGCGCGTGGCGGTGCGGGGGTGACCCTAAGCCTTAGGAGACCCAGTGAAGGTCAAGCCGAGCGTCAAGAAGATCTGCAAGAACTGCCGCGTCATCCGCCGGCACGGCCGGGTCATGGTGATCTGCTCCGACCCGCGCCACAAGCAGCGCCAGGGCTGACGGCCGCCAGGCCGGACGACCCGCTCGACAAGCGCATCGCAGTCTTCGCACGTTCAGCCGCCGTACGTCCCGCAGGGGCGTACGGCAGCGGCGTGTGAAGGGACCACCCTCGGATCGACGGAGGCCGAGGCCGCCACCCGGGCAGGGTGTGTGCGGACGCGATGCGCCCATACCTCCGCGCAATGAAAGGAACTGCCCACATGGCACGCCTTCTCGGCGTCGACCTCCCGCGCGACAAGCGCGTCGAGGTCGCTCTCACCTACATCTTCGGGATCGGACGGACGCGCGCGCTCGAGACGCTCGCGAACACCGGCGTCAGCGGAGAGCTGCGGGTGCACCAGCTCGGCGACGACGAGCTGATCAAGCTGCGCGACTGGATCGAGGGCAACTACCGGACCGAGGGCGACCTCCGCCGGGAGATCCAGGCCGACATCCGGCGCAAGATCGAGATCGGGTGCTACCAGGGCATCCGGCACCGCCGCGGGCTGCCGGTCCACGGCCAGCGCACGCAGACCAACGCGCGCACCCGCAAGGGCAAGAAGAAGACCGTGGCCGGCAAGAAGAAGGCCGGCAAGAAGTAGTCCGTCGCGGGCTCCGCCCGCCACGGTCCGACGACCTCGAGAGTAGAGAGAGCAGATGCCTCCTAAGAGCCGTGTCGGCGCCAAGAAGGTGCGCCGCAAGGAAAAGAAGAACGTCGCTCACGGGCACGCCCACATCAAGAGCACGTTCAACAACACGATCGTCTCGATCACCGACCCGAACGGGAACGTGATCTCCTGGGCCTCCTCGGGCCACGTGGGCTTCAAGGGCTCCCGCAAGTCGACGCCGTTCGCCGCCCAGCAGGCCGCCGAGGCCGCCGCCCGGCGCGCGATGGAGCACGGCATGCGCAAGGTCGACGTCTTCGTGAAGGGCCCGGGCTCGGGCCGCGAGACCGCCATCCGCTCGCTGCAGGCGACCGGGCTCGAGGTGGGCTCGATCCAGGACGTCACGCCCGTCCCGCACAACGGCTGCCGCCCGCCGAAGCGTCGCCGGGTCTGAGGTCAGGAGATCTAGAACAATGGCTCGTTACACCGGTGCGGACTGCAAGCTCTGCCGCCGCGAGAAGATGAAGCTGTTCCTCAAGGGCAGCAAGTGCGAGGGCCCGAAGTGCCCGATCGAGATCCGTCCTTACCCGCCGGGTGAGCACGGCCGCGGTCGGCCGAAGGAGACCGAGTACCTGCTGCAGCTCCGCGAGAAGCAGAAGGCCAAGCGCATCTACGGCGTGCTGGAGCGGCAGTTCAGCAACTACTACGTCGAGGCGAACCGCCAGGACGGCAAGACGGGTGACAACCTGCTCGGCCTCCTCGAGCGCCGCCTGGACAACGTGGTCTACCGCGGTGGCTTCGCGAAGTCCCGCGACATGGCCCGCCAGCTGATCCGGCACGGACACATCCGGGTCAACGGCCGGAAGGTCAACATCCCGTCGGCGCTCGTCAGCGAGGCCGACATCATCGACGTCAAGCCCAAGTCGCTGGAGATGACGCCGTTCCAGGTCGCCAAGGCCGAGGCGGGCGAGCGTCAGGTCCCGGCGTGGCTGGGCGTGGACGCCGACAAGATGCGGATCTTCGTGCACTCGCTGCCGGTCCGGCAGCAGATCGACGCTCCCGTCCAGGAGCAGCTGATCGTCGAGCTCTACTCCAAGTAAGAGCTCGGGTCCGCCGGGATCCCCGCGCAGGTGGGGATCCCGGCGGAACGGGGAACAATCCCCTGAGGTACTCCGATCGCGGTCGTCAAATAGCGGGCACCGCGGGAAGAAGGCACAACCATGCTCATCGCTCAGCGTCCCACTCTCACCGAAGAGCAGGTCGACGAGTACCGGTCGCGGTTCACCATCGAGCCGCTGGAGCCGGGCTTCGGCTACACCATCGGCAACTCGCTCCGCCGCACGCTGCTCTCCTCGATCCCCGGCGCCGCCGTCACCAGCATCCGGATCGAGGGCGTCCTGCACGAGTTCTCGACCGTGCCGGGCGTCAAGGAGGATGTCACCGACATCATCCTGAACCTCAAGGAGCTCGTCGTCTCCTCCGAGCACGACGAGCCCGTCGTGATGTACCTGCGCAAGCAGGGCCCGGGCGAGGTGACCGCCGCCGACATCGCGCCGCCGGCCGGTGTCGAGGTCCACAACCCGGACCTGCGCATCGCCACGCTGAACGGCAAGGCGAAGCTGGAGATGGAGCTCACGGTCGAGCGCGGCCGCGGCTACGTCTCCGCCGCGCAGAACAAGCAGCCGGGCCAGGAGATCGGCCGCATCCCGATCGACTCGATCTACTCGCCCGTCCTCAAGGTCGTCTACAAGGTCGAGGCGACCCGAGTCGAGCAGCGCACCGACTTCGACCGTCTGATCCTGGACGTCGAGACCAAGCAGGCGATGCTGCCGCGCGACGCCGTCGCGTCCGCCGGCAAGACCCTCGTCGAGCTGTTCGGGCTGGCCCGGGAGCTCAACGTCGAGGCCGAGGGCATCGACATGGGCCCGTCCCCGACGGACGCCGCGCTCGCCGCGGACCTGGCCCTGCCGATCGAGGAGCTGAACCTCACGGTCCGCTCCTACAACTGCCTCAAGCGCGAGGGCATCCACTCGGTGGGCGAGCTCGTCGCCCGCTCCGAGCAGGACCTGCTGGATATAAGGAACTTCGGCGCCAAGTCGATCGAAGAGGTCAAGCAGAAGCTCAACGACATGGGCCTCTCGCTGAAGGACTCCCCGCCCGGGTTCGACCCGAGCGCGGCGGCCGACAACTACGGCGACGACGACCAGAGCTACGCCGAGACCGAGCAGTACTAGAAACCAGATCCCGGCGGCCGGGGGCTCGTTCCCCGGCCGTCCCGGGACTCGACTGACGCCGGTACCTGATACGGCCGGCGCAGGAAGGAAGCACCATGCCCAAGCCCACCAAGGGCGCCCGCCTCGGCGGTTCCGCCGCGCACCAGCGCCTCATCCTGGCGAACCTGGCCACGGCGCTGTTCGAGCACGGCAGCATCACCACCACCGAGGCCAAGGCCCGGCGGGTGCGTCCGCTGGCGGAGAAGCTGATCACCAAGGCCAAGAAGGGCGACCTGCACAACCGTCGCCAGGTGGCCAAGACGATCCGCGACAAGGGCGTCGTGCACGAGCTCTTCACGGAGATCGCGCCGAGCTTCGAGAACCGTCCGGGCGGCTACACGCGCATCACGAAGATCGGGCCGCGCAAGGGCGACAATGCGCCCATGGCGATCATCTCGCTGGTGCAGGAGCCGATGGCCGCCTCGACGGCCGCCGCCGCTCCGAAGGAGGAGCCGGCCGAGGACGTCACCAAGGTCGACGCCGACGAGGCCGCGGCCGAGGAGACGAAGGCCGAGGAAACCAAGGCCGAGGAGACCAAGGCCGAAGAGAACGAGGGCGACACCAAGTAACGTGTCGCTTGCCAAGGGTGCTCCCCACGTACGTGGGGTGATCCATTCCCTTGGCTAATTCGTTCATGGTTTAGGCAACAAGGTGAGGCCCGCCGGTCCGCTACGGGACGGCGGGCCTCGTCTTTGCCAGACTTACGTTCATGGTCATGTTAGGAGTCCGCCGATGCAGCGAGGGCGGCGCCCGTCCCAGCGGACGGGCGGAGGATGCGAGGAACAGGACACCCCCACCGACATGACCGCACTGGTACGACTCCGGCTCGACATCTCCTACGACGGGTCGGACTTCGCGGGCTGGGCGCGGCAGCCGAACCAGCGGACCGTCCAGGGCGTGATCGAGGACGCCCTCGCGCGGATGCTGCGGCTCGACCCGCCCCCCATGCTCACCGTGGCGGGCCGCACCGACGCGGGCGTCCACGCGCGCGGCCAGGTGGCGCACCTGGTGGTGCCCGTCGCGGCGTACTCGGCCATCAACGGCACGATGCCGCGCAGGCTCGCCGGGCTGCTGCCGCCGGACGTCCGGGTCTGGCGGGTGTCGGTGGCCCCGGAGGGCTTCGACGCCCGCTTCTCCGCGCTGTCGCGCCGCTACGTGTACCGGGTGTGCGACAACCCGAACGGTGTCGAGCCGCTGCGGCGCCACGACGTCCTGTGGCATCCGCGGCCGCTCAGCCTCGACCGGATCAACGAGGCCGCGCGGCTGCTGGTCGGCGAGCACGATTTCGCCGCGTTCTGCCGCAAGCGGGAGGGTGCGACGACGATCCGGGAGCTGCTGCGCTTCTCGTGGGCCCGCGACGACCGCGACCCGTACCTCGCGCTCGCCACCGTCGAGGCGGACGCGTTCTGCCACTCGATGGTGCGGGCGCTCGTCGGCGCGATGCTGGTGGTGGGGGACGGCCGCCGCGACGTCGAGTGGCCCGCGCAGGTGCTGTCGGCGCGCGTCCGGGACTCGGCGGTCAACGTGGCGCCCGCGCACGGGCTGTCGCTGGAGGAGATCCGCTACCCCGAGGACGAGGACCTGGCGCGCCGCGCGCAGGAGACCCGCCGCGTCCGCACCCTGAACGCCGCCGCGGCCGTGGCCGCCGCGGAGGCCGCGGAGAGCGTCGAGGCGCCGCCCGGCGATCCGTCCTGAGGACGGCGCGGCCGGGCGGCGCTCGGCGTCGCGTGCGGCCTCAGCGGCCCGCCCGCGCGTCCAGCGGGCGCGCGTTGTGGTCGATGAACTGCTGCGCGACCTGCTTGACGACCTGGTCGCCGGGCTGGACGGGCTTGCCGTCGGAGCGCTGCACGTACGCGTACACGACGTACCGGCCGCGGACGGTCGCGGCCGCGTAGCCGCCGGCGCGGTCCATGGCGGCGGTGTGCTCGCCCGGCATGCCGCGGAACCACTCGTAGCGGGCCGGGTCCCCGGCCTCGCTCACCGCGAGGGCGGCGGCCTTGGTCGGCATGACCGCGATACCGGACGTGACGGCGACGTGGCGTCCGGGGTCGAGGTACGTCGCCCGGACGATCTTGCGGCACTGCTGCCGCTGGAGGGTCTGCAGCATCGCCCCGTTCGCCGCGTACTTCAGGTCGCGGTTGATGGAGCGGCGGTCGAGCCGGTAGGTGTGCCCGCCGAGATTGATCGCCGCCGTCGGGAAGACCTCGGAGAACTCCAGCGGCTTCGGATCGGTCTTCTCGTTGTCGATCTTCTGCGGGGACGGGTCGGGGGCGGGCGGCGGGGCCTGCGGCGGCTGCGCGGGCGCCGAGGCGGACGGCGTCCCGACCGGGCGCTCGGCGGCCTTGCGGGTGGCGCCGTCGTCCGATGAGCCGCCGACGGCGAACAGTGCGACCACCGCGGCCAGTACGGCCGCCGCGCCGCCGCCGATGAGCAGCGTCCGCTTGTTCCCGGGCCCCTTGCCGCGCTTCGCCCCCTTGGCGGCCGGGCCGGGCCCGCCCGTCCCGGCGGGCGGCGGCGGGGGAGCGTCGGTGGGCGGGACGCCCTGCTCGTGGTACACGGGCGTGACGATGGGCGGTTCGCCCGGGTTCGCCGCGCCGGGCGCGCCCGGTCGCGGGTGCTCCCCGCTCTCCCCGCTCGGGGGCAGGACGCCGGGCGGCAGGATCGCGTCGGGGACGAGCACCGGCGCCGCCGACGCGGCCGCCTTCTCGGCCTCCTTGGCGCGTTCGAACGCGGAGGGCGCCGGCTCCCCGGACGGGACGGGCGCAGGGCCCGGCGCCCGCGCCGGTGCGGCCGTCCCGTTCGCCGCGGCGACGACCGCCTGCCCGGGCTCGGGAGCAGGCGCCGGGGCAGGCGCCGCCGCCGGCGTCGCCGCCGCCGGGGCCGGTGCGGGCTCCTCGGGACGGACGGCCGGGATGCCGTCGGGGTCGGTGTCGGTGAACGTGGACGGCGTCGGAGGCACCAGCGGCTCGGCGGGGACGGCGCCGCGGGAGTCCACCTGCGGGATGCCGACACCGGCCACGAGCGTGCCGGGCGGCCGTCCTGCGGCCGCACGCGGCACCGCGGCCGGAGGCTCGCTCCCGCCCGCGCCCGCGGACGCCCGCGCGCCGGCGGCGTCGGACGCGGTGTCGTCGTCCGCCGGTTCGGGGGCCTCCTCGGACGAGTCGGCCGAGGACGCCCACCAGGGGGCCTCCAGGCCGAACGGGGGAAGCCGGGGGGCCGGGGGCGCGGGCGCCTCGGCCCCGTCGGCCGGCGGGACGGCCGGGGCGCCGGCCGGGGGAGACGCGCCGCCGAAGTGCGGCGGCGCGGGGGAGGCGGTGGCGGCGGTTTCAGGTCCAGACATAAGCAGAGAGGGTATTCAAACCGGTCACTTTTGGAGGGGCTTGCCTTCGGTTTCCCTGTAGTGCAGGGCGAGCGCGAGGTTGCTGCCCTTGTAGATCTCCTCCCCGAAGACCCGGACGGTGTCGTGGTGGCGTTTCGCGATGGTCTTGCCGTTGGGGCGCTGCACCCAGGTCATCACCAGGTAGTGGCCGCGCGCCCGGGCGGTGCCGAGCGCGACGCCCTTGCCGTTCGTCTTCGTGATGCCCTTGCCGGGGAGCGCGAGCAGGTACGCGTCGTCGGCCGTCGCGGCCTTCTCGGCGGCCTTCGCGTGCGCCTCGGTCTTGAGGTTGAGGACGCCGAGCGTCCCGATGAGCGCGCCGCCGCTGATGGCGTAGGTGGCGCGGAGGGCCTGGGTGCAGTCGCCCTTCGCGACGGCCGCGTCCAGCTTGGCGCCGCCGACGACGCCGGTGCACTTCTCTTCGCTGTTCCAGGCCGTGCGCGCGTACTCGTGGTCGTCGATCTCGAACTTGCCGTTGCCGAAGACCTCCTTGAGCGTCAGCGGCGCGGGGTCGGTGGTGCGGTCCCGCAGCTTCACCGGCGCGAGCGTCACCGACGGGGTCGGCGTGGGCGGGGTCGTGGACGGGGCGGGCCGGTCGGCCGCGGCCGGGGCGCCCGAGTCGCCGCCCAGCGTCGACGAGAGCGCGACGCCGCCGCCGACGAGGACGAGCCCGGCGACGACGGCCGCGCCGATGACGAGCGGACGCCGCCGGCGCGGGCGCTCGTCCCCGTACGGGTCGTCGTCGTACCGGTCGGGCCCGGGGCCGAACTCGCGGTCGAACGCGGGGTCGCCCTGGTCGTACGGCCCCGGCGGGCCGTCGAACGGACGGTCGTCTCCGGGACCGTACGGCGACTGCGGCGGCCACGGCGCGCGGCCGCCGGGATTGCCTTGATCACCCGGGTAACCCATGGGGTGGACCCTACCGAACCCCGGACGGGTCACTTCCAGCCGAAGTTCTGGGTCCACAGCTTGCCGCCCGGGCCGTCGACCATGCCGACGCCGATGGCACGAAGATCGCAGTTCAGGATGTTGCGGCGGTGCCCGGGGCTGTTCATCCAGCCGCGCACGACGGCCTCGGCGCTGCCGTAGCCCTTGGCGATGTTCTCCGCGCCGGGGCTGGAGTAGCCGGCGGCCTCCATGCGGTCCCAGGGCGTGTCGCCGTTCTGGGACGTGTGGCTGAAGTAGTCGTTGGCGGCCATGTCGGCGGAGTGCCGCTCGGCCGCGGTCATCAGCCGCTCGTCCGTCCGCAGCGGTCCGCATCCGGCGTCGGCGCGCTCGTCGTTCGTGAGCTCGATCACGGCGCGTTCCGCAGTGGACGCGCCGGTCGTCCGGTAGGTCGGCGAGTCGTCCCCGGCCGAGCCGCCCGAGCCGCCCGAGCCGCCGGGGGAGGACGGCCGGGCCGGGGCGTCCGCGGTCTTCTCGGGGCGCGACGTCGACGGCTTGGGCGTCGGGCGCGGCGGGGCGCTCATGGTCTTGAGCGGCGGCGGTTCCTCCGTGGCGGACGGTGCCGCGGCGTTCGCGGGGGCGTCCGGCGACGGCGCGTCCCCGGCCCCGGACGGGACGGGCGCGGGCCGGTCCTCGGGCAGCGCGTCGGCCGCGGCGGACCGCTCGGGGCTCTGCGCGGGCAGGACGAGGCGGTCGAGCGCGACGCCGGTGCCGATCGCGAGCACGGAGGCGGCGACGGTCGCGCCGACGGTGACGACCGCCCGCAGGCGGCGGCGGGGCCGCTTGGGCGCGCGGCGGCCGGGCGGTGCCGGGCGCGGGCGGCCGCTGGCGACGAGGGTGTCCCCGGCGGGTCCGGGACGGCCGGGACGGTGCGGCGGCGGCGCGGCGCCCGGACGGGGTCCGGGGCCGAAGCCCGGGCCGGGGGCGGGACGGCCGGTGCGGCCGTCGCCGTGGGGCTGCTGGGGTCGCCCGGCGGGCCGGCCGGGTCTGCGGGGAGTGGACAGCGGGGGCTCCCGGGGGCTGGCCGGCGTACGCCGGTACGCCGGCAGGGGGACCGGTCGGCGGCACTTTATCCCTTCATGCACGTCAGAGTAAGAAGATCTCGGTAAAATGATCACTCTGCGTACATTTCGCGACGTTCCGTGACCAGGCGGCGTAAGGAACGGGCCGGTCCCGCGCGGGCCGGGAGGACCACCGGGGGAATCGCGGTCCGCGAGGTGGGGCATACTGGTGGGTGGCTGGGAGACTGTCACGGTTGCTCGCTTTGACCCGCGCCCGCGCGGGCTAGTATCCTGCGGGTTTGTTGTATGCGTCGGCGCCTGCCCGGACGGTGGGATGGCGACGGCATCCACGTGTCGGTGTGCCCCATGTGCGCTCGCACGGGCCCCGGCCTCCCGGAGCGCCCGGTCGGAACGAGAACGAGTCTGATCGGCGCGAGCAGGAGATCCGCTGAGAAAGTCGACGAGAAACGAAGGCTGACGACCGTGCGCACGTACACCCCTAAGCCCGCTGACGTTCAGCGTCAGTGGTACGTCATCGACGCGACCGATGTCGTGCTGGGCCGTCTCGCCAGTCATGTCGCGCAGCTGCTTCGGGGTAAGCACAAGCCGATCTACGCTCCGCACCTCGACACCGGTGACTTCGTCGTCATCGTGAACGCCGACAAGGTGTCGCTGTCCGGCAACAAGCTGGAGCAGAAGCGGGCGTACCGGCACTCGGGCTACCCGGGCGGACTGCGGTCGGTGAACTACGCCGACCTGCTGGCCAAGAACCCCGAGCGGGCCGTCGAGAAGGCGATCAAGGGCATGCTGCCCAAGACCACACTCGGCCGCCAGATGTTCCGCAAGGTGAAGGTCTACGCCGGTCCGGAGCACCCGCACCAGGCGCAGAAGCCGGTCCCGTTCGAGATCACCCAGATCAGCCAGACCGGCAAATAAGGCAGACCCGGTCGGCTTCCGGGCGCAGAGCGCCCTGCAGCCGCCCGGTACCCGTCCGGTCGGGCGAGGGGGAGAGTTCCCTCTGGTCGGCCGGGAGCGCGCACGCGGCCGTGTGCGCGTCCGTTCAGTGGCCGCCGGGGCACCCGATGACCGGGCCAGCCGCCCTGGCTAGAAGACCCAAGGAGAACCGTGGACGAGTCCACCGGCACCGAGACGCCCGAGGGCGTCGAGTTCGACTCGTACGAGGAAGCGCCTTCCGAGTACACCACCGAGAGCCCCGAGGCCGCGGGCGAGGGTTTCCTCGGCCAGCCGGTCGCGACCGGCCCCGCCGCCGGCACCGGCCGCCGCAAGCAGGCCATCGCGCGGGTGCGCATCGTCCCCGGTAGCGGCCAGTGGAAGATCAACGGCCGCACGCTGGACCAGTACTTCCCGAACAAGGTCCACCAGCAGATCGTGAACGAGCCGTTCGTCCTGCTGGGCCTGGAGGGCCAGTTCGACGTGCTCGCGCGCGTGAACGGCGGCGGCACCACCGGCCAGGCCGGTGCGCTGCGCCTCGGGATCTCCCGCGCGCTGCAGTTCGCGAACATCGAGCACCGCCCGGCGCTGAAGAAGGCCGGGTTCCTCACCCGCGACGCGCGGGTGCCGGAGCGTAAGAAGGCCGGTCTCAAGAAGGCCCGCAAGGCTCCGCAGTACAGCAAGCGTTGATCGACGGCACGAGCCGCCGCACCCCATGGCTTCTCCGTGGCCGACCCCGCATGGTCGGCGCGCCGGGTGCGGCGGCTCGTCCGCTTTTTCTGGTTCGTTCGCTTTGTATGCCGCACGGCACGGACGGGACGCCGCACGTCCCGTCCCGTCCGGGCGGCTTTTCTCGTCTCTCCGGGAGTTGAACTGTGGCTCGTCTGTTCGGGACCGACGGCGTGCGGGGGCTCGCCAACCGTGATCTGACCGCCCGGCTCGTCATGGACCTGTCCGTCGCCGCGGCGCGGGTCCTCGGCGAGCAGGGCGAGTTCCGGGGGCATCGGCCGCTGGCGGTGGTCGGGCGCGACCCGCGCGCGTCCGGCGAGTTCCTCGAGGCCGCCGTCGTCGCGGGGCTCGCCAGTTCCGGCGTGGACGTGCTGCGCCTCGGCGTCCTGCCCACCCCGGCCGTCGCGTACCTGACGCACCAGCTGCACGCCGACCTCGGCGTGATGCTGTCCGCGTCGCACAACCCCGCCCCCGACAACGGGATCAAGTTCTTCGACCGGTACGGGCACAAGCTGCCCGACGAGACCGAGGACCGCATCGAGGCCCGGCTCGGCGAGGAGTGGGACTGGCCGACCGGCGCCGGCGTCGGCCGCGTCCGCGACGCGCACGGCGCGGTCGAGCAGTACGTGGCGCACCTCGTCGCGTCCGTCCCGAACTCGCTGGACGGCCTGCGCGTCGTCGTCGACTGCGCGAACGGCGCGTCGTCGGACGTCGCGCCCGAGGCGCTGCGCCGCGCGGGCGCCGAGGTCATCACGATCGGCACCGCCCCGGACGGCCTCAACATCAACTCCGGGTGCGGTTCGACGCACCTCGAGGCGCTCCAGGCCGCCGTCCGCGAGCACGGCGCCGACGCCGGCATCGCCAACGACGGCGACGCGGACCGCTGCCTCGCCGTGACCGCCGCCGGCGAGGTCGTCGACGGCGACCAGATCATGGCGATCCTCGCGCTGGAGATGCGCGAGTCCGGCGCCCTCGCCGCCGACACCGTCGTCGCGACCGTGATGTCGAACCTGGGCTTCAAGCTGGCGATGCGGGAGGCCGGGATCACGGTCGTCGAGACCGCCGTCGGCGACCGGTACGTGCTGGAGGCGATGAAGGCGGGCGGGTTCGTCTTCGGCGGCGAGCAGTCCGGCCACGTCATCATGCTCGACCACGCCACCACCGGCGACGGCGTCCTCACCGGCCTGCGGCTCCTCGCGGCGATGGCGCGGCGCGGCCGCCCGCTGGACGAGCTCGCGAAGGCGATGACCCGGCTGCCGCAGGTGCTGGTGAACGTCAAGGGCGTCGACAAGACCCGCGCGAAGACGTCCCCCGAGCTGGCCGCGGCCGTCGCCGCCGCCGAGGCCGACCTGGGCGAGACCGGCCGGGTGCTGATCCGCCCGAGCGGCACCGAGCCGATGGTCCGCGTGATGGTCGAGGCGGCGTCGCAGGAGCAGGCCCAGAGCATCGCCGAGCACCTCGCCGGCGTCGTCCGCACCGCCCTCGCCTGACCCCGTCCACGCCCTGAGCCTCGCCTACGCCCCGCGCGGGCGACGGGGGCTCGTGCGGTGGCGGCCCCTGGTGGCCGCGGTCTCGCGTCCGGACGCCCGTGCCCGTGCCGTCAGGCGACGGCACGGGCGTCCGGGCGGTTCGTCAGCGCTCCTCGATGTCCAGGCGGCCGACCTTGAGGTGCTTGATCTCGACCGTTCCGGCTTCCAGGTGGTCGACGATGGCGCGCTTGACGATGAGCTTGCCGATGGCGACGGCGCCGACGGCGAGCACGCCGAGGGCCATCGAGCCGAGCGCCAGGGAGCCGAACGCGTTGCCGAGGCGCAGGTCGAGGCCGGTGGCGGACGCGCCGGTGGCCTCGGCGCCCGTGACACGTGCGCCGACGGCGCGTTCCGTCCGGACACGGGGGCGTTCGTCCTGCTCGTTCGCGGGCTGCTCGATGGATTCGCTCATGGGTCGAGCATAGGACGGCCGGTTCAGCAGCGGTCGAGGAAGCCGTCGAGGGCGCGCTTGTCGGCGGAGGTGACGGGCAGGCCGTACATGGCGGCGACGCCGATGTAGGTGAGCGCGTACTCGCACTGGAACGCCTTGCGGGGCTTCCATTCGGCGGGGCCGGAGTCGCCCTTCTGCCCGTTGGGCACGCCCCACACGGCGAGCAGGTTGCCGTGGTCGTTGGCGAACCGTTCGCGCTTGCGCTCGCTCCAGCCGGCCGCGCCCATCCGCCACGCGAGCGCGAGCGGGTAGACGTGGTCGATCTGCACCTCGGCGGCGTCCGCCTTGGTGAAGGTGATCTCGCGGCCGGTGTAGGGGTCGTGCAGGCGTCCCGCGACGACGACGCAGTCGCCGCGCTTGCGGACGTCCCGGAGGTCGCGGGCGAGGACGTCGTTGCGCTGGTCGCAGCCGTTGCGGTCGGTGTCCTTCCAGCGGGTGCCGAACGCGGCGCGCTCGTAGCCGTCGCCGTCGTCCTCGGCCGCGACGCGCAGGTCCGCGAGCGCCTCGCGCGCCTCGGCCGCCTCGGCGCCCGACGCGCCCGACGCGCCGGGCGGGGCGGGCGTGCCGGTGCCGGAGATGCCGACGTCGGCGCTGCATCCGGTGAGAAGGGCCGCGGCGAGCGCGATGGCCGCCATGGGTGCCGCGCGTTGCATGCCGTCACCGTCCTGGGGGGTTTCTGTGGTTTTTCGCCGAGATGCAGGTGAATAAACGATCTCACCGTACGGGGCGGCGAAGTGGCCGTGCGCGGCGGCCGTTCAGGGGAGGATGTGGGGCGTGCTGCACATGAGAGCGATCGTCCCCCCGGACCGGACGGACGAGGTCTGCAAGGCGCTCGCCGACTGCGACGGGGCGACGAACATCGTGGTCGTCCGGGGCGCGGCGCTGTCCCCGGCCGGCGACCTGGTGACCGGGGACGTCGCCCGCGAGTCGGCGAACGAGGTGCTCGACGCGCTGCAGGGGCTCGGGGTCGACCGGGACGGGTCGATCGCGATGGAGCGGATCGACCTGTCGATGTCGCAGGTCGCGGAGCGCGCGGAGCGGCGGGCGCCGGGGCACGGGGACGACGCCGTCGTGTGGGACGAGCTCGACCGGCAGGTCACCGAGGGCACCGAGATGACGTGGTCGTTCATCGCGTTCCTGGTGCTGGCGACGCAGCTCGCGGCGATCGCGGCGCTGATCGACTCGCCGATCCTGGTCGTCGGCGCGATGGTGCTCGGGCCGGAGTTCGCCGCGGTCGCGGCCATCTGCTACGGCATCGTGCGGCTGCAGGGCCGGCACATCGTCGACGCGGTGCGCACGCTGGTCATCGGCTTCGCGGTCGCGATCATCGTGACGTACGTGTGCGCGCTGGTCAGCCGGTGGGTCGGCGTGATCGAGATGGCGGAGCTGCCCGCGGACCGGCCGCTGACCGCGTTCATCTACAGCCCGGACCGCTGGTCGTTCATCGTCGCGCTGCTGGCGGGGGCGGCCGGGGTGCTGTCGCTGACGGCGGGGAAGTCGTCGACGCTGGTCGGGGTGTTCATCTCCGTCACCACCGTGCCCGCCGCGGGGAACCTCGGGGTGGCGCTGGCGCTGAAGCACGTGAGCGAGATCGAGGGGTCGCTGATGCAGCTCGGCGTCAACTTCGGCGGCATGATCATCGCGGGGACGGTGACGCTGCTCGTGCAGCGGGCGGTGTGGGCCCGCGTGCTGCGCCGCCGCACGCACCGGACGTCCACCGGACGGCCGGTGCACCGGGGACCGTAGCGGCGCGTCGCCCTTCGGGGCGACTTTGGTCGATACCGAAATCAGACCTATGGCCCACGGCATCGCACCTAAGGGCGACGTGAGCGGACAACACAGGCGATAGGTTCGGCACCATGCCGATCATCGCCACCCAGGGCCTGACGATGAGGTTCCCCCGGGTGACCGCCCTCGACGACCTGAACGTGGCCGTCGAACCGGGCGTCGTCGGGCTCGTCGGCGCCAACGGCGCCGGGAAGTCCACGCTCATCAAGATCCTGCTGGGGCTGCAGCCGCCCACGGCGGGGACGGCGAGCGTGCTCGGGCTCGACATCGCGCGCGAGGGCGTCCGCATCCGGGAGAACGTCGGGTTCATGCCCGAGTACGAGTGCCTGCCGCCGGACATCTCCGCGACCGAGTTCGTCGTCCACATGGCCCGGATGTGCGGGCTGCCCGCGACCGCGGCCCGCGAGCGCGCCGCCGACACGCTGCGGCACGTCGGGCTGTACGAGGAGCGGTACCGCCCGATGGGCGGCTACTCGACGGGCATGCGCCAGCGGGTGAAGCTCGCGCAGGCGCTCGTCCACGACCCCAAGCTCGTCTTCCTGGACGAGCCGACCAACGGCCTCGACCCGGCCGGACGCGACGAGATGCTCGACCTGATCCGCCGGATCGGCGCCGAGTTCGGGATCAGCGTCCTCGTCACCTCGCACCTGCTGGGCGAGCTGGAACGCGTGTGCGACCACGTGGTCATCATCGACGGCGGGAAGCTGCTGCGCTCCCAGGCCGTCGAGGCGTACACCGAGGCCAGCGGCGCCCTCACCGTCGAGGTCGAGGAGGGACGGGACGAGCTGGGCGCGCGGCTGCACGAGCGGGGCGCGACCGTTCGTCCGGAGGGGCGGCTGCTCGTGGTCGAGATCGCGGACGAGACGACCTACGACCTCGTCCGGGACGGCGTCGCCGACCTGGGGCTGCGGCTGATCCGGATGGAGCAGCGGCGGCACCGCATCGAGGAGGTCTTCCAGGGCGACCCGGCCGCGGCCGCCCCGGCCGTGCCGGACCAGGGGGCGCCCCGATGAGCACCAGCACGATCCACGACATCGGCTACCGGCACTACGAGGGCCGCCGCAACGGCCGCGGGTACGTGCTGCGGTCGCTGTACGTCCACAACCTGCGGGCCGCGTTCGGGCTGGGCCGGCCCGCCCGCGCCAAGATCATGCCGTTCCTGCTCGGCGCGATCATGCTGCTGCCGGCCGCCGGGTCGATCGCCGCGTTCGCGGTCTCCAAGCAGGAGGACGCGCTGATCCCGTACTCCTTCTACGCGGTGATCATGCAGGTGGTCATCGCGATCTTCACGGCGACGCAGGCGCCGGTGCTGGCGTCGCGGGAGCTGCGCTTCCACGTCGTCCCGCTGTACTTCTCCCGTCCGATCGACCATCTGGACTTCGTCCTCGCCAAGATCGGCGCGATGGCGACGGCGCTGCTCGCGATCACGGCCGTGCCGATCACCGTCCTCTACGTGGGCGGGCTCGTGACGAAGGCGCCGGACTCGGGTCAGCAGCTCGTCGACTTCCTGACGGCGCTGGTCGGCTGCGTGCTGTTCGCGGTCGTGCTCGCCGCGATCGGGATGGTCGTCGCCGCGTTCACGCCCCGCCGCGGGTTCGGCGTCGCCGCGGTCATCGCCGTCTACATGCTGTCCGTCGCGTTCGTGGCGATCGTGCAGACGCTCGCCGAGGTGCAGGGCAACTTCACCCTGCAGGGCTGGATGTCGCTGTTCACCCCGTTCGACCTGGTCGACACCGTCCAGGTCAGGCTGCTCGGCGCGGAATCGGCCTCGATGGCGGCGGCGCCGGGCGTCGGCGGCGGGCTGGTCGCGCTGTTCCTGTGCGCCGCGCTGGCGGTCGGCTCGATCGCGGTCCTGTACCGCCGGTTCCGGAAGGCGGGCCTCTCATGAGCGAGCTGAAACTGGAGAACGTGTCCCGCTGGTACGGCAACGTCGTCGCCGTCAACGGGGTGTCGATGACGATCGGACCGGGCGTCACCGGGCTGCTCGGCCCGAACGGCGCCGGGAAGTCCACGCTCATCCACATGATGGGCGGGTTCCTCGCGCCGTCCTCGGGGACGGTCACGCTGGACGGCGCGCCGATCTGGCGGAACCCGGACGTGTACCGCGGGCTCGGGCTCGTCCCCGAGCGGGAGGCGGCGTACGACTTCCTCACCGGCGCCCAGTTCATCGAGGCGATGGCGAAGCTGCACAAGCTGCCCGACCCGGACGCCGCCGCGCGCCGCGCGATCGGCCTCGTCGAGATGGACTACGCCGCGGACCGCGCGATCGGCAACTACTCCAAGGGCATGAAGCAGCGGATCAAGATGGCGTCCGCGCTCGTGCACGACCCGCCCGTCCTGCTCCTGGACGAGCCGTTCAACGGCATGGACCCGCGGCAGCGGCTCCAGCTGATGGACCTCATCCGGCGGATGGCCGACGAGGGACGCACGATCCTGTTCTCGTCGCACATCCTGGAGGAGGTCGAGCGGCTCGCCGGGCACATCGAGGTCATCGTCGCGGGGCGGCACGCCGCGTCCGGCGACTTCCGCCGGATCCGCCGGCTGATGACCGACCGGCCGCACCTCTTCCTCGTCCGGTCCGCGGACGACCGCGCGCTCGCCGCCGCGATCATCGCGGACGGGTCGGCGCGCAGCGTGCAGCTCACCGACAAGGGCCTGCAGGTCGAGGCGACCGACTTCCAGCGGTTCACCTGGCTGCTCCCGCAGGTCGCGAAGCAGGCGGACGTGCGGTTGTGGGAGGTCTCGCCGGCCGACGAGTCCCTCGAAAGCGTCTTCTCCTACCTGGTGGCGAAATGAACGCGACGATCGCGAGAATCACCTTCCGGTCGATGCTCGGCCGGCGGCGCGCGCTGCTGCTGCTCGTGCTGCCCGCCATCCTGCTGGCGCTCGCGGCCGGCATCCGCCTCACGGGCGAGGACGACCTGGAGACCGCAGCCCTCGTGCTGCAGCAGTTCGGGCTGGCGACGCTGCTGCCGCTGCTGGCGCTCATCGCCGGCACCGGCGTGATCGGCCCGGAGATCGACGACGGCCAGATCATGTACGTGCTGACCAAGCCGATCCCGCGCCAGGTGATCGTGCTGACGAAGCTGGCCGTCGCGATCGTGCTGGTCACGGCGTTCGCGGTCGTCCCGACGCTGCTCGCCGGGATCCTGCTGGCCGGGACCACCGCGGGCGTGACCGTCGCGTACACCGTGGGCGTCCTCGTCGGCGGCCTCGCCTACAGTTCGATCTTCGTGGCGCTCGCGGTCGCGAGCCGCAACGCCGTCACGGTCGGCCTGCTGTACGCGCTGGTGTGGGAGTCGCTGCTGGCGAGCTTCGCGCCGGGCGCGAAGTCCGCGTCCGTCCAGGCGTGGGCGCTGGCGGTGACGGACTCGCTGACCTCGGCGACGATGGTGGACTCGTCCGTCGGCCTGCCGCTGGCGATCACGCTGCTGGTCGCGGTGACGGTCGTCGGGACGTTCCTGGCGGTGTTCCGGCTGCGCGCCCTGTCGGTCGCGAGCGCCGAGTAGTCCCGCGCCGCTCCGTTCGTCCGCCCCGGCGTCACGCGCCCGGGCGGACGATCATCAGGACGGCGACGGCCGTCCACAGCAGGTTGAAGATCCCGGTGGTCATCGCCAGCCGGCCCGCGACCCGCTCGCCCGGGACGTCCCCGGCCACCGCCCGCGCCTGGACGGGCAGGACCGCGAACGCCAGCAGCGCCGCCGCGACGGCCGTCAGGACGATCGACGCGACGAGCCACGCCTGCGTCAGCACGCCGAGCGTCGCCCCCGTGCCGAACCCGAACAGCGGCACCGCGAGCCCGACCAGCGCGTAGCCGCGGCAGATCCGGTGCAGGACCGCCATGACGCCCGCGTTGCCCTCGCGGGCGTAGCGGGGGAACAGCGACCCGGCCACCGACACCGGCCCGATCGCCAGGATCGCCGCCAGGACGTGCAGCGTCAGCAGCACCTCGGTCATCGTGGCTCCTCATGAGTTGGTGACCAACATATTGGCTACCAATACATAGCACGCCTACGCGTTCGATAGGTAGGCTGCGTACCTATGAGGGGAGACGCGGTACGGGGACACCTGGACGCACTGCTGCTCGCCGTGCTCGAAGCCGGCCCGCTGCACGGGTACGCGATCATCACGGCCGTCCAGGAGCGCAGCGGGGGAGCCCTCGAACTGCGCACGGGCACCGTGTACCCGGCGCTGAACCGGCTGGAGCGCGTCGGGCTGCTGAGCGGAAGCTGGCAGTCCGCGGGCGGGCGCCGCCGCCGCTGCTACGCGCTCACCGACGCCGGCCGCCGCACCCTCGCGGGCGAGCGGACGGCCTGGCGCGAGTTCACGTCCGCGATCGGCGCGGTCCTCGAACCGGGACCGGCATGATCATCGACGAGCACGTCGCCGCGCTCTCCGCCGCCCTCCAGGGCCCCGCCCGCACCAAGGCGCGGATGCTCACCGAGGTCCGCGCCGGACTTGCCGACGCCACCGACGACCTCGCCGCGACGGGCCTGCCCGCCGACGACGCCGCGCGCCGCGCCGTCCGCGACTTCGGCGCCGTCGCGGACGTCGCCCCCGACTTCCAGCGCGAACTCACGATCGCGCAGGCCCGCCGCACCGCCCTCGCGGTCGCGCTCAGCGCGCCCGTCCTCCTGCTCTGCTGGCAGGTCGCGGGCTCGGGCGGCGGTGTGCTGCCGCACACCGCCCGGCTCGTCGGCGCCGCCGCCGCGGTCGCCGCCCTGCTCGGCGCCGGCGGCCTCGCCGCCACCGGCGCGTGGGCCCGCCGCCTGCCCGTCCCGTCCGCCCTGCCGCGGACGGTCGCGTGGGCCGGGACGGTCTCCGGCGCGGCCCTCGGCGTCAGCGCCGTCGCCCTCACCGTCGCGTCCGCGCTGGCCGGGAACTGGCCGCTCGCCGCGGCGATCGCCGCGCTCACTCTGGTGTCCCACGCGAAGGTCGCGGCGTCCGCGCGGGCCTGCCGCCACTGCGCCCGCCTCGCCTGACGGATCAGCCGGACGCGTCGGCCCATTCGAGCAGGCGCGCCAGGTGCGGGTTCGCCGCCTCGGCCGCCGGGGCGCGCCCGGCGACGACCTCGCCGCCCGTCCCGTCGATCGTGACGAGCGCGCCCGCCGGGACGTCGAGGCCCCGCGCCCCGACCACGGCCGGTTTGCCCATCGACCGCGCGACGACCGCCGCGTGGCTCGTCGTCCCGCCGACGGCGGTGACGACGCCCGCCGCCGCCGCGAGCCCGTGCATGTCGAGCGGCGACGTCTGCGGGCGCACCAGGACGACCGGGCCTTCGGCCGCCATGCGGACCGCGTCGTCGGCGGTGGTCGCCACCCGCCCCGTCGCGACGCCCGGGGAGGCGCCGACCCCGCGGGCCAGGACGTCCAGCCCGGCCGTGTCGAGCCGAGGGGCGCGCGCGTGCCGCAGGTCGTGCGGCGACACGCGCCGGACCGCCTCGCCCCGGTCGATCACCCCCGCGTCGGCCAGGTCGACCGCGACCCGCACGGCCGCGCGCCCGGCGAGCCCCCCGGCCCGGACCTGCAGCAGCCACAGCGCGCCCGACTCGAACGTGAACTCCACGTGGCACGCGTCCCGGTAGCGCCCCTCGATCCGCCGCAGCGCGTCGAGGAGGGCCGCCTGCACCTCGGGCTCCCGATCGGCCAGCGCGGACAGCCGCAGCGGGCTCGACCGCCCGGACACGACGTCCTCCCCCTGGCCGCCGAACAGCACCTCCCCGAACGGGACGGGCTCGCCGGTGCCCGGGTCCCGGCTGAACGCGACGCCCGTCCCGCTGCGCCCGTCCCGGTTGCCGAACACCATCGCCTGCACGGTTACGGCCGTCCCCGAACCGTCCGGAATGCCGTGGATCGCACGATAGGTCTTCGCGCGCGCCGTGTTCCACGACGCGAACACCGTCCGAACGGCGAGCTCAAGCTGCCCCCGCGCGTCCTCCGGAACCTCGACGCGGGCCGCCATGGGGACGCCGGAGGTTGCGGCGGTGAGGCTTTCCAGGAAGCGGCGGCGGGAGTCGTGGGCGAAGGGGGCGTCGCCCGTTTCGGCGGCGAGGGCCGCCGTCGCCTCCGTCGTGAGGCCCAGGTTCAGGATCGTGCTCATCATGCCGGGCATCGACACCGCGCCGCCCGAGCGGACGGCCAGGGCCAGCGGGCGGGCGGGGCCGCCGAGGCGTCGTCCGGTGGCGGTCTCGAGGTCCGCGACGGCCGCGTCCAGTTCGGCGGCGAGACCGTCGGGGAGGCGGCCGTCGCGCAGGAACGCGCGGCACGCCGGGGTGCCGATCACGAACCCGGGCGGGACGGGCAGCCCGAGGCGGTGCAGCTCGATCAGGCCGCGGGCCTTGCCGCCGAGGACGTCCGCGGGCTCGTCGACGTCCGGGGCGAGCGGGTGCGTCCAGGTCATCGCGGGATGCCCAGCGTGACGAGCAGGTCCTCGTGGAGCTGGAACCACACCGTGTGGTACGAGGCGAGGTCGTCCGCCACGTACTCGACCGCGCCGGCGCGGGCCCGGGCGAGCGCGCGGGCGAGCCGGTCGCGGTACCGCCGGAACCGGAGCAGCGCGGCGGCGAGGTCGGCGCAGACGGCGTCGGCGCGCAGGTGGAAGTCGGCCAGCGCGTCCAGCACCCGGGCGCCGTCGTCGGTGCGGAGCTGCCACGCCGTGCAGAGGTCGAGCATCTCCGGGTTGAGCACGAGGAAGCGGTCGAACGCCGCGGCGACCCGGGGACGGGCGCCCGTCGCGTCCAGCTCGGCGCGCATGCGGGCGGCGTCCGACACCCGTCCGGCGTCGGTGAGGCTCCACCCGCCGAACTCGCCGGGCAGGTGCGTGACCAGCCCCGACACCGCGAGGTCGATCAGTTCGGACTCGACGTCGGGTTCGGGGAGCGCCGCGGCCTCGGCGAGCCGGGCGGTGCCCGCGACGCCGACGCAGCGCAGGGTGTGGAGGACGAGCAGGTCGGTGCCGGTCGCGTGCATCGTCACACCCGCGTCCCGCCGGCCGCGACCGCGTGGGCCGCGCCGCGCCCGTCCGCGCGGGCGACGATCTCGCCCGCCCGGACGCGCACGGCCGTCTCGGTGTCGTCGTCCGGTTCGGGGACGCCCGCGGCCGCCGCGACGGCGCCGCGCTCGTCCAGGACGAGGCGCAGGCCGGGCCGCGCGTCCGGGGGGAGCGCGCGGCGCAGGCAGCGGGTGACGTCGCCGATCCGCAGCCGCACGAGGCGGCCCAGCTCGGCGGGGTCGCCCGTCACGACGGCCACGGTCACCGGCTCGCCGGGGCGGGCCGCGCGGACCGCCTCCTCGGCCGCGCGCAGCCGGCCGGTGCCGAGGACCGCGACCACCCCGTCGGCGCCGAGGGCGGCCGGGCGGCCGGTGATCTCGTCCGTGGGTTCCCCGGGCGGCTCCCAGGCGTCCCGGACGGGCGTCGCGGGGACGGCGAACGGGAGGTGCGGCGGGTCCCAGGCGTCGGCGAGGTCGAGTCCGGCCAGGTGGCGGCAGGCGCGGGCGACGTCGAACGGGTCGCCGAAGCCGGGCGCCGTCCCCGCGAGGTGCCCGGAACCGTCGAGCAGCGTCAGCACCAGCTCGGCCAGCCGGACGCGCCGGACATGCGGCGCGTACGTCTCGAGCGCCAGCCCGAGCAGCAGCGCCTCCAGCCACGTGACCTGCGCGAGCGCGGTCCGGCCGCGGTCGTCGTCGAACAGGCCGTCCGTCGACCGGAGCCGCAGCCCGGCGCTCGCGGGGGAGTCGCCGCTCATCGGGAGGCGTTCGAGCCGGGCGCGGGCGAACGCGCCGAGCGCCTCGTCGAGCGAGGCCGCGGGCGGCGCCGCGGCGCCCTCCGGCTCGTCGAGCGCGTCGACGAGGACCGCGAGGTACAGCGCGCGCTTGCTCGGGAAGTTCGAGTAGACCGCGCCGCGGGTGAGTTCCGCCCGCTCCGCGATCCGGTCGATCTTCGCGTCGGCGTAGCCGCGTTCGGCGAACTCCTCCCGTGCCGCGACCAGCACGGCCGCGCGCGTCCGTTCCTGCCGCTGGGCCCGCGTGAGCCTGACCATCGCCACCCCTCGTTGCTCGTCCGGACGCCCTAAGATACTTTCACCATCCAGATGATGCCAACATCCTAATGTCGGGAGCATGTATGGACCAGCAAGGCTTCGAGGCGGAGGACCTGGTCAGACGGTTCGGCGGGACCACGGCACTGGACGGCGTCACCCTGGCGGCCGGGCGCGGGCGGGTGCTCGGGCTGCTCGGGCCCAACGGCGCGGGGAAGACGACCGTGATCAGGATCCTGGCGACCCTGCTGCGCCCGGACGCCGGACGCGCGACCGTCGCGGGATTCGACGTGGCCCGCGACCCCGCGCGGGTCCGGGAGCGGATCGCGCTGTCGGGCCAGCACACCAGCGTCGACGAGGAACTGACCGGACGGGCGAACCTCGTGATGATCGGGCGGCTCCTCGACCTGTCCCGGCGCGGCGCCGCGGCACGGGCGGACGAACTGCTGGACCGGTTCGGGCTCGGCGACGCCGCCGACCGCCGCGTCGCGGGCTACTCCGGCGGCATGCGCCGCCGCCTCGACCTCGCCGCGAGCCTCGTCGGGCGGCCCGAGGTCGTCTTCCTCGACGAGCCGTCCGCCGGCCTCGACCCGGGGAGGCGGGACGAGCTGTGGCGGCTGATCCGGGGCCTGGCGGCCGACGGCGCCACCGTCCTGCTCACCACCCAGTACCTGGAGGAGGCCGACGCGCTCGCCGACGCGATCACCGTCATCGACGGCGGGCGGGTCATCGCCGCCGGGGCCCCCGCCGAGCTGAAGCGCCGCATCGGCGGCCACACGATCGCCGTCCGGCTCGGCGATCCCGCCGACGCCGAACCCGCGGCGGCGATCCTCGCCGCGATCGCCGGACGCGCCCCCGACCGCGCCGCGCGCGGCGAACTCGTCGTCCCCGTCACCGGCGACGCCGCCCTCTACGAGACGGCCGCCCGCTTCCGCGAGCACCGGATCGGCGTCACCGAACTCGCCCTGCGGCTGCCCAGCCTCGACGAAGTGTTCCACGCCCTGACCGGCGACTCCCGGAAGGCGGCACGATGACCGGCCCCCTGCGCACCGTCCGGCACGCCCTCGTCCTCGCGCGCCGGAGCCTGGCGAAGACGGGACGCAACCCCGGTCCCGTCGTGAACGGTGTGGTCTCGCCCGCGCTGTTCCTCGTCCTGTTCCTCTACCTGTTCGGGCGCCCGGTCGCGGGCTCGACCGGCGACTACCTGCAGTACCTGTTCCCCGGCATCCTCGTCATGGGCGCCGCGCTGTCCGGGCTGGTGTCCACCGGCACGAACATCAACCTCGACCTCAAGAACGGCGTGACCGACCGGTTCCGCAGCATGCCGATCAGCCGGCTCGCGCCCCTCCTCGGGTCCGTGCTGGCCGACTTCGCCCGCTACGCGTTCGCCGTCGCCGCGCTGTTCGTCCTCGGCGTCGCGCTCGGCTTCCGCACCGGCGGCGGGATCGCCGCGGCCCTGGGCGCCGCGGGACTGGCCGTCCTCTTCGGGTTCTGCGTGAGCTGGGTCGCCGTGCTCTTCGGCGTGCTCGTCCGCGACGCCGGGGCCGTCCTGGCGTTCAGCTTCATCACCTTCCTGCCGCTGCAACTGGGCACCAGCCTCGCCGCGCCGACCGGCACCCAGCCGGGCTGGCTGCGCGCGTGGGCCGAGGTCAACCCCGTCACCCACGTCATGGACGCCTGCCGCGCCCTGCTGAACGGGACCCCGGCCGACGGGACCGTCACAACCACGCTGCTCTGGTGCGCCGCCCTGTTCGTCGTCTTCTGCCCGCTCGCCGTCCGCGCCTACGGCCGCGCGGAGTGAGCACGGCCGAACCCGGACGGTGCTCTTGCACTTAGTTCAAGAGCACTCGAGAGGACCCCCATGCCGACCCTCGCCGCCGTCCTGCTCGCCGCCGCCGAGGGCGCCTTCCCCCGCTGGGTCATGCCGCACCTGCAGAACGTCCGCCACGTGATCGTCTTCGGCGGGTCGGCCGTCGCCCTCCTGGCCGTGACCCTCGGCTGACCGCGCCCGTCCGCCGTCCGATTTGCCTACACCCCTTAGGCTATAACCAACAAGCCTTCAAGGAACGGCGAGCGACCATGCAGACCTGGACCACCACGCCCATCACCGCGGACCTCCTGCGCGGTGCCCTCGATGTCGAGCGCACCGCGCGGGGCGTGCTGCCGCACCGGCTGCCCGCGCGGGCGCGCGCGCAGAACACCGATGGGCAACTCGCGATGGCCGAGGCCCAGCCGTCCGGCGTCCGGCTGGCCTTCCGCTCCCGCGCCACCGCCGTCGAACTCGACGCGGTGCCCACCAAGCGCTCCTACACGGGCGCCCCGGCCCGTCCCGACGGCGTGTACGACCTGCTCGTCGACGGACGCCTGCACGGGCAGGCCGTCCTGCCCGGCGGCGACACCCTGGTCATCGACATCGCCACCGGCGCCGCCGAGCACCGGCCCGGCCCGTCCGGCACCGTCCGCTTCGCCGGCCTGCCCGGCCGCGCCAAGGACGTCGAGATCTGGCTGCCGCACAACGAGACGACCGAGCTCGTCGCCCTGCGCACCGACGCGCCCGTCGAACCCGTCCCGGACCGGGGCCGCCGCACCTGGCTGCACCACGGCAGCTCGATCAGCCACGGCTCCGACGCCGCGAGCCCCACCGCCACCTGGCCCGCGCTCGCCGCGGCGGGCGGCGGCGTCGAGCTCACCAACCTCGGCTTCGGCGGCAGCGCCCTGCTCGACCCGTGCACGGCCCGCGCCATGCGCGACGCCCCCGCCGACCTGATCAGCGTCAAGATCGGCATCAACCTGGTCAACACCGACGCGATGCGGCTGCGCGCCTTCACCCCCGCCGTCCACGGGTTCCTCGACACCGTCCGCGAGGGCCACCCGGACGCGCCGCTGCTGGTCGTCTCGCCGATCTACTGCCGCATCCACGAGGACGTCCCCGGCCCCACCGCCATGGACGCCACCGGCCTCGCGGAGGGACGGCTGCGGTTCCGCGCCACCGGCGACCCGGCGGAACGCGCGGCCGGGAAGCTGACGCTGAACGTCGTCCGGGACGAGCTCGCGCGCATCGTCGAGCGGCGCGCGGCCGACGACCCGAACCTGCACCTCCTGGACGGGCGCGACCTCTACGGCGCGGCCGACTACGCCGAACTCCCGCTGCCCGACGACCTGCACCCGGACGCCGCCGCGCACCGGCGCATCGGCGAACGCTTCGCCGCCCGCGCCTTCGGCCCCGGCGGGCCCTTCGCCGGCGGAGCCTGATCCCCGCGGGTCAGCGGTCCGCGGCGGCCGGCCGCGCCACGGCGCCGATCCGGCCGGCCGTCGAGGCGTCCAGCCGCCGCGCGCCGTCGTGGACGATCGACGGCAGCGGCACGGCGCCGTCGTCCGCGGCCAGCATGTCGAGGGCGAGCGCCGCCGACCAGCTGAAGTCGTGCGCCCCACGCCCGCCGCCGTCCACGGGGTCGAAGTACTCGCGGAACCCCGAGCGCTCCACCAGGTCGAGGGTCGACGCGGAGATCGTCCGGGCGATGTCGGGCCGCCCGGCGCGCAGCGCGCCCACCCACAGCAGCCAGTTGGTGTTCACCCACGTCGGGCCGCGCCAGTAGCGGCGGCGATCGAAGTTCGGCTCGCGCAGATCGTAGGTGGGAACCGGGTGGCGGCAGCCGCCCATGAACGCGGGCGACAGCAGCAGACCGACCAGCCGGTCGCGCACGCCGGCGGGCAGCCACGGGTCGAGCAGCGGCGCGAACCCGGCGATCGTCGCCGCCGTCCCCCGGACGCCGGTGCGGACGTCGCGGGCGACGAACGTGCCGCGCTCGTCGTCCCACAGCCGCTCCATCAGCCCCCGGTGGACGACGCGGGCGGCCCGCAGGTGCGGCTCCGGGTCGCGGCCGAGCCGCCGGGCGATCTCGGCGAGGCACAGCTCGCCGTCCAGCAGGATCGCGTTGAACAGCGGGTCCTCGACCGTGAAGCCGTGCTTGTCGAGGAGCTTGAGGTCGTCGTAGCCGATGTCGCGGTAGCTCTCGGCCAGCGCGATGTACGCCGAGTAGTCCGCGTCGCTGGGCCGCTCGTCCGCCGGAACGTGCACCATGTCCTGGCGGACGAACGCGCACCGCGCCTCGGTGAACTGTGCGAGGAACGGGTCCCACGCGGGGCTGTTGTCCGTGCCGGACTCCCACGGGTGGACGATGCACGCCAGCCCGCCGCCGTCGAGGTCGCGGCGCTCGCGCAGGTAGCGGTGCTGCGCGGCGAGCTTCGGGTACGCCTCGGCGAGGAACCGGACGGCCGCGGCCTCGTCGCCGGCCCGCGTGCAGACGGTCAGCGCCGCGCGGGCGTGCACGGGCGGCTGCACGATGCCGGACGTCCGCACGGCGGGGGCGTCCGGAACGCCGCGGCTGTCCCAGAAGCCGGGGCCGGGGAAGTACGACTCGTCCTCGGTGTCGCCGTAGACGATGTGCGGCAGCCGTCCGGTGTCCCACTGGGCGCGGAGCAGGCCGAGCAGCTCGCGCTGCGCGCGGTCTTGGTCGATGCGGGCCAGCCCGATCGCGATGAACGCCGAGTCCCAGCTCCACTGGTGCGGGTACTGCGTGCGGGACGGCAGCGTGGCGGCGCCCGTCCAGTTGCCGGCCAGCGTGGCGACGGCGGTCTCGGCCAGCCGGCGCCGCTCGTCCGGGCCGGGGCGCATCGCCGGGGGAAGGCCGGCGCGGACGTCGACCTCACCGGGTCCCGCGAAGGGTGCGGCGCGGTCCACTCGGGGGCTCCTCACAGGTCAGGGGCATGTCGAGGGGGCACGTTGACCGAACATGCACCGTCCATCGACCACTCATTGTCATGGTATGACCTAATCTTGTAACTTCGTGGCGCGCAGCGGAACTTTTGCATTCCCGCAGTTCACGCTTCCGGACCGGCCAGACTGGCCCGCCGCAGAGCAGGAAAGGCCGCCGCGACGGCCAGCGTCGCGATCACGCAGAACACGCCCCCGGCGACGACGGCCGTGTGGGGACTCGTCAGCTCGGCCAGGAAACCCACGCTCGCGTTGCCCAGCGCGGGGGACACGGTGGCCTGCACCATCCACAGGCTGCTGACGCGGCCGCGCAACCCGTCGGGCGTCCCGTGCTGCAGCAGCGCGGAGCGCAGCGTCTCCGAGATGAGATCGCCCAGCCCGGCCAGCGCCAGCAGCAGCAGGGCCAGCGGCAAGAGCGTCGTGGCGCCGAAGCCGGTCAGCGACGCGCCCCACAGCAGGACGGCGCCGATCAGCGCGTGGCCGCCCGCCCGCGCCGTCCATCCGCTGGTGGCGGCACCGATCAGCGCGCCCAGCGCGGGCGCCGCGTACAGCAGGCCGACGACCGCCGGCCCGCCCCCGAACCGCTCCTCGGCCAGCGCCGGGTAGAGCGCCTGCGGCATCGTGAACACCATCGCGGCGGCGTCTACCAGCAGCAGCCCGGCGACGAGCCGCCGTCCGCGCACGAACCGCAGCCCGTCCGCGACCGAGGCGAACGCCCGCCGCACCCCGGCGCCCGCGCCCGCGCCGCCGTCCGGCGGGAGGGGCCGCACGAACAGCAGGGCGAGCGTGAACACCAGGAGCCCGGCGGCGTCGATCGAGTAGCAGGCGGCGAGGCCCGGACCGGCGACGAGGAGGCCGCCGACCGCCGGGCCGAGGAGCGCGGCGAACTGGGCGGACGCCGAGGTCAGCGCGCCCGCCGCCGCCAGCCGTCCGGTTCCCGCCAGCGCGGGGACGGCCGCGAGCATCGCCGGGCCGCCGAGCCCGGCCAGCAGCCCGGTCAGGCCCGTGGCCAGGTAGATCACCCACACCCGCGGCTCCGGCAGCAGCGCGTTGACCGCGAGGACGCCCGCGACGGCGGCCAGCGGCGCCCGCGTGGCCAGCATGAGCAGCCGCCGGTCCAGCCGGTCGGCCAGGACGCCGCCCACGATCAGCCCCACGACCATCGGCAGCGCCCGGGCCAGGCTCACGAGCCCCGTCTGCAGCGGCGAGCCGGTCATGCCGTAGATCTGCACGGCCACCGCCACGCTCGTCATCAGCGTCCCGACCAGCGCGCCGACGAACCCGGCGTACAGCAGGCGGAAGTCGCGGCTCTCCCGCAGCGGGGACAGGTCCATGACCAGGCGCATGGCACTCCTTAGGTAAGGCTTACCTCGGTCACCCTGATGGACCGCCCGCCAGAAGTCAACATGTGTGAAGTTCAAGCGCCGCTAGGCTGGCGGCGCGATGAGCACCCAACCCCGGCGCCGGCCGACCCACCGCAAGGGCCGCGCGACCCTCACCCGCGAGTCGGTCGGCGCGGCCGCACTGGACTTCCTCGGCCGCCGCGGGCCCGCCGAGCTGACCATGCGCTCCCTCGCGGCCGAGCTCGGCGTCTCGCCGCGCGCGCTGTACAACTACGTGCGGGACCGCCGCGACCTCATCACCGTGGCCGCCGAGATCTTCGAGTCCCGCTGGGCGCCCGCCGTCCTCGACCCGTCCCGCTGGCGGGACGACCTGCGCGCCTTCTGCCGCGACCTGCGCGCCCACTACCGGCGCCACCCCGGCATGACGACCCTCGCCCTCGGCGAGAACGTCACCCCCGCCCGCCACCCGGCGATGCTCCGCAACGTCGACGCGCTGATCGGCGTGTTCGTCCAGGTGGGCCTCCCGCTCCCGGACGCCTACCGGGCCTGCATGGAGACGATCCGGATGGTCGCGGGCTTCGTCGAGTTCCAGGACGCCCCGCACGACCGTCCGCCCCCCGACCTGGACCCCGCCGACCTGCACGCGTCGCCCCCGCCCTGGCTGGCCGCCCCCGACGGCGAGGACCTCCCGCACCTGCGCCGCATCGCCGTCCTCGAACCCGACCCGCCGGACGTCCTGTTCGAGTTCGCCCTCGACGTCCTGATCGACGGCATCGCCGCCCGCACCCGCTGAGCGCCCACGGCGGGAGGGGCCCCGGCCCCTTCCCGCCCGCCGTCGCTGGCCCTTCGTGATGGAGACGTGCATGCTCGCGTAGTCGAACGTGGTGGCGCGCCGCTTGAAGAACTCGTGGGCAGGCGATCCGACCCGCGCCGGCGTTTCCTCGCCGTCTCCGGAATGCGAAGATCGACGGATGCCGATCGACCCGCACCTGCTCGCCGTGTTCACGGTGACCACCATCGTCGCCCTCGTCACCCCGGGGCCCGACATGCTGTTCGTCCTCGGCTGCGGCGTGCGGGGCGGCGCCCGCGCGGGCCTGCTCGCCACGGCCGGCGTCGTCACGGGCGACGCCCTGTACATCGTCGCGGCCACCGCCGGACTCGCCGCGCTCCTCACGGCGTTCCCCGTCGCGTTCACCGTGATCCGGATCGCCGGCGCCGCGTACCTGATCTACCTCGGCGTCCAGATGATCCGGAACCGCAGGAAGGGGCGGGTCGACGACCCGGCCGCGACCGGGATGTCGGGCAGGCGCGCGTTCCTGAACGGCGTCGTGGCCTCGGCGGCCAACCCGCAGACCTTCACGTTCGTGGTCGCCTTCCTCCCGCAGTTCATCGACCCCGCCGCCGGGCCCGTCTGGCTCCAGGTCGCGATCCTCGGCGCCGTCCTGCTCACGCTCGAGTTCCTCGCGGACGGCACGGTCGGCGTCCTCGCCGGACGCATCGGCGGCTGGCTCCGGACCCGCGAGACCGTCCGCCGCCGCCTCGACGCCGCGACCGGCGGCGTCTTCATCGGCCTCGGCGTCACCCTCGCCGCCGAAACCTGACCCTCGCCGCGGCCGTCGGCCCGACGACCTGGTGTGCGACCCTGGGCGGGTACTCCAGCCGCCACCACCGGGAGCCGCCGTGCCCATCCGCCGAGCCATGCCCGACATCCGCTCCGAGGCCATGGAGGAGAGCCGCGACTTCTACGGCCTCCTGGGCTTCGAGGAGGTCATGAACCTCGGCTGGGTCATGACGCTCGCCTCCCCGTCAAACCCGACCGCCCAGGTCACCTTCATGACCCACGACGCGACCGCGCCCGTCGTGCCCGACATGAGCGTCGAGGTGGACGACGTCGACGCGGCCTACGCGGCGATGCGCGCGAGCGGCGCCGAGATCGTCCACCCGCTGCAGGACGAGGAGTGGGGCGTCCGCCGCTTCTTCGTCCGCGACCCCAACGGCCGAGTCATCAACGTCCTGTCCCAGTAACGCCCTCCGCGACCGCCGTCGGCCGTCACGAGGTCAGCCGGGTCAGGTCGTTGATGAGTTCGGACGCGGCGGCGGGGTCGAGGTCGCCGAGGGGCATCGGCTTGCCGGAGTAGCGGCCGGGCAGCACGATGACCTCGCGGAGCCGCTGGTCGGGGAGTTCCTCGGGCGAGTACACCCGGATGCCGGGGCTGAAGAAGACCATCACGTGCCGGCCGTCGCCCGTCATCCGCATCACCTGGCGGCGGAAGCCGCCGTCCTCCTTGTCGCCGAGTTCCCAGCCGCGCGAGGTCATGCCCGTGATCCGGCCGAAGTGGACGGTCGAGTCCGTGAACCGGTCGAGCCGCGTCGCCGCCCGTTCGTCGTCCGTCAGCCGGTACACCGGACGGGCGAGCTGCTCGAACGGCTGCAGGAGTTCGTAGTCGGCGAAGACCTCGCTCCACGGTTCGAGGTCGGCGCGGACCGGGTGCGGGATCGTCACCCGCGCGTCCTCCGGGAGGACGAACGCGTCGTCGCGGACGTCGGCGAACGTGCCGTCTTCGGCGACGCGGAAGGTGGTCGAGTCCGCGGACCACACGAGGCGCCGCACGGCGTGGCGGAGCAGCGGGTGTTCGGCGAAGATCGTGCGGAACTCGTCGGGCGTCCACGGCCGTCCGGCGATCATCGCCCGTTCGAGCCGCTTGATCTGTTCGGCGGCGACCGCCCGGGCCTCCTTCTTCAGTGCGGCGAATCGCTCGTAGGCGGCGGGCGCGAGTTCCGGGTCGTCCTTCACGCCCGGCTTCGGCAGGGTCTTGCGGACCTTGCCCGCGTCGTCGGTCACGAACGGCTTCAGCTGCTCGTCGAACCCGACGGTGAACGACCGGTGCCCGTAGTCGAGCGTCATCGTGCCGTCCGCGTCCAGTCCGAGGGGCGGGACGAGCCGGTCGGCGAGCTGCTCGGTGGTGTACCCGCGCTCCTTGGCGATGGCCTCCAGGTTGCGCTTGGCGAAGAACCGGATGCGCTTCGGGTCGGCGGCCTTCTGGGAGAGCATGTGCAGGTGCCGCAGCGCGGTGGGCGTTTCGAGCCGGTTGAACAGGCGCAGGGCGTTCGAGGCGTTCGCCTCCCACGTGTACCACTTGGGCCAGCGCTTGACGATCGGGGCGAAACGGTCGGCGGTCCGGTCGTCGCCGTGTTCGAGCAGCAGGTACTGGACGCCCGGCGTCGCCCACTCCTTCGGGTGCCGGTCGGCCTGGTAGAGCGCCCACGCGAACTCGGCGAGGGAGCCGGGGTCGAGAGCCTCCACCACCGGCGGGACGCCCGCGTAGGGTTCGCGGGGGCCGGAGATCAGCAGCATCGTGATGAAGGTCCGGGTGGCCGCCGGGGGGAGCGCCTGCTCGCGGCCGCGCAGGAGGAGCTGCGGCAGGTTCTCGGGGGCGAGGGCCTCCGGCGGTTCCGGGAGCGGGTCGGGGTAGGCGTCCAGGGGGTCGTCCTCGTCGAACAGCCCGGCCAGGGCGGCGGCGGCCTCGTCGCCGTGGTGCCGCGCGGCCTCGGCGACCGCGTCCCGGCCGTGCTCCCGGGCGACGAACCGGAGGGCCTCCTCGGCGCGGGCCCGCGTCGGGCCGGGCTTGCGCAGCGCGGCCGGGACGGTCAGCCGCGCGGCGTCGCGGCCGTGCAGGCGGAACCAGCCCTCGGACTCGCCGCGGTTGGGCCAGACGCCGAAGTACTTGATCATGACCTGGGCGACCTTGGCGTCCAGGAACGGTTCGAGTCCGTAGAACGAGTGCTCGTTCTTCGCCTTGTGGAGAAGGAACGGGTAGGCGGCCGAGCCGTGGCGGGCCGCGGCGCCCCGGCACAGGTTCTCCTGGCTGTAGGTGCCGTGGATGTTCCAGCTCTTCCAGTTGCGGTACTTCTGGTACACGTGCCGCTGGTAGATCGCGGGGAAGCGTGCGCAGACGTCCCAGTTGCCCTCGTCCGCGAGGATCTTCTCCCCGATCTCCAGGGGCGCCTGCATGACCAGGGCGCAGAACGCCCGGTACCGGTCGACCGGGTCGAGCGCGAGGGCCTCGCCGTCCGCGAAGGTCGCGGCGAGCGCGTCCCAGTCGGTGTCGTCGGGGAGCGGCGCGGCGCCGAAGGTCCCGTTCTTCGGACGCAGCCACTCCTCGCGCATCCCCGGGGCCCAGCGCACGGTCGTCGGCTCCTTGGACGCCTTCAGCTTGAGGACGGCCGGTTCCGTGGCGGCCCTCGGGCCACCGGCCCAGGGCGGCCGGACGAGCAGGGGCGGGAGGGCGCCCTCGGGGGCCTCGGGGAGGCGGGACGTGTCGGTCATGTCTCCTGTTTCGGGTCTTGGACGGTCGGGGGCGCCGGGTCGGTCGTGAGGGCGGTGAGGAGTTCGGACACGGCGACGGGATCCACGTCGCCCCACCGGGCCTGCCGCGCGCCCACCAGTCGGACGGCGTGGAGCTCCTGGTCCGCGTACCGTTCGGGATGCCGGATGTGGATCCCGGGCTCGAACGTGACCATCAGGCCGTGCCCGTCGGCCGTCGTGCAGTGCAACTGACGCTTGTGGACGAGGCGGTGCGGCGGGTTCGGAAGGCTCCAGCCGCGCGATGTCAGCCCGACGATCCGGCTGGTCGGGACGGTCGTGCCGCGAAGCCGGTCCAGCGACATCGAGGCCCGCTCCCCGTCGGTCAGGACGTGGACGGGACGGGCGAGCTGCGCGAACGGCTGCGAGATGACGAGGCCGGCGAAGACGTCGGCCCACGCCTCGGCGTCGTCGAGGCGGAGCGGGTGCGGCAGCGTGACCCGGGCGTCCTCCGGCGGGACGAACGGGACGCCGCGGACGTCGGCGAACGCGCCGTCGTCCGCGACGCGGAACGGCTCCGACCCGGCGGACCAGACGAGACGCCGGGCGAGGCGCCCGAGCAGCGGGTGCGCGACGAGCACCGCGCGGAACTCGTCCACGGCCCACGAACGTCCGGACAGCATCGCCCGTTCGAGGCGTCCGGCCTGCTCGGCGAGGACGGCGCGGACGTCGTCCGCGGGGGCGTCCGGGCCGAGGGGCGGGACGAGCCGGTCCGCGAGCTGGTCGAACGTCAGCCCGCGGACCCGCGCGGCGACGCCGAGCCGGTCCCGGGCGGCGGCGCGCAGCTCCGCGGCGTCCGCGGTGCGGGCGAGCCGGTCCAGGCGGCGCGGGGCGTCGTCCGGCGCCATCGTCGCCAGCACCCCGACGGCCTCGTGCCCGGACCGCTCCCGGACGAACGCGTCGTCCCAGCCGCCCATCTCGGCGGCGAGCCGTTCGGCGGTCCGGCCGTCGCCGAGCCGCTGCAGCGCGTACCGGACGTCCGGCGCGGCCCAGCGGTCGTCCGCGCGGTCGCGGTGCTCGTACAGGGCCCAGGCGAGATCGGCGAGGGAGCCGCGGTCGAGGTGGGTGAGGACCTGCTCGCAGCCCGCGTACGGTTCCTCGACCGTCGACATCCGCAGCATCGTGACGAGGGCCCGGGCCGCCGGGACGGGCAGCGCCGCCTTCCGGCCGCGCAGCAGCACCCGCGGGAGCCGCTCCCGGACGAACGCCTCGTCGGGTTCGGGCAGCGGGTCGGGGAACCGCCGCAGCGGGTCGAGGCCGAGCGCATCCACCGCCGCGGCGGCCTCCTCGCCGTACTCCCGCGCCGCCTTGACGACGCACCCGGCCCCGTGGTCCCGCGCGATGAGCGCCAGCGCCCGTTCGGCCCGGTCGCGCTCGGTGCCGGGCTCGCGCAGCGCCTCCGGGACGACGAACGCCGCGGCGGCCCGGCCGTGGTACAGGAACCAGACGCGGGCGTGGTCCGCGCGGTCGGGGTCGTCGAGGGCGGCGGCCATGACCCGGGCGACGGCGGCGTCCCGGAAGGGGACGAGGGCGGCCACGTGCCCGTGCCGCTCGGCGGCGTGCAGCAGCAGCGGGAGCGCCGCGAGGCCGTGGCGGGCCGCGATCCGCATCAGGGCCGCTTCGGACTCCGCGTCGGACCAGGCGTCGAAGTACCGCTCGTCCCGGAGCAGCTCGCGGGCGGGGCCGTCCGGGCCGCGCGTCACCAGCCAGTAGTACTCCCTGCGCGTCCCGGCCGGGCCGCGGAGGCAGTCCGCCGCCTCCGCCCAGTCGGTGGTGCCGGGGAGCGCCGGCCACAGGTCGGGGAGCGGGGCGTCCGGCATCGACCGCCACGCCTGCCGCATCCCGAACGGCCACCACTCGGCGGGCGGTGTCGCCGGCGCCTCCAGCCCGCGGACGACGACCGGTTCCCGGGGGCGCGCCCGAGCCCAGGGAGGGTCCGCGAGCAGGGGCGGGACGGCACGCGGGGCGGCGTCCGGCACGGGAGGCGCGTCCATCACGCGTCCCGGTCCGCGCCGGTGAGCTTCGTCAGCGTGGCGAGCACCTCGGACGCCAGGACGGGCCCGAGGTCGTCGAGCGTGACGTCGTCCCCGGCGTAGCGGGACGTCCCGAGCCGCACCCGGACGATCTCCTGGACGGGCGCGTCCTCGGGGGTGAGGACGCGGATGCCGGGCTCGATGTGGACCGTGAGGTGCCGCTTCTCCGCCAGTTCGAGCGCGACGTCCCGCCGGTACCCGCCGGTCTCCTTCTCCCCGAGCACCCAGCCCGCGCGGACGAGCCCGAAGAGCGGCCCGTTCGGGACGTGCGCGCCCTCGAACCGGGTCAGCCGCGACGATGCCCGCTCGTCCGGCGACGGCTCGTGCACCACCCGTCCGAGCTGGGGGAACGGCTGCAGGATCTCGTAGTCGGCGAACACCTCGGCCCAGGCGGCGCGGTCGTCGATCAGCAGCGGGTGCGGCAGCGAGACCGACGCGTCCGGCGGCAGGACGAACGCGTCGTCGCGGACGTCGGCGAACGTGCCGTCCTCGGCGATGCGGAACGCGCCGGGCCCCGCGGACCAGACGAGCCGGCGGGCGATGTGCCGCATCAGCGGATGCTCGGCGAGCACCTCGCGGAACTCGCCGGGCGCCCACGACCGCCCGGCGACCATCGCCTGCTCCAGCCGCGCGATCTGGTCGGCGGCGACGGCCCGCACCTCCTTCTTCAGGTCGGCGAACCGCTGGTGCGCGGCGGGCGCGAGTTCCGGATCGTCCTTCACGCCCGGCTTCGGCAGGGTCGCGCGCCGCTTGCCGCTCTCGTCCAGGACGAACGGCTTGAGCCGCTCGTCGAACCCGACGCGGAAGCGGCGCCGGCCGTAGTCGAGCGTGAGGCCGCCGCCGGCGTCCAGCCCGAAGCCGGGGACGAGCCGGTCCGCGAGCTGCTCGGGCGTCAGGCCCCGCTCGCGGGCGACCGCGTTCAGCCGCCACCGCGCGTGCTCCCGCATCCGCTTGGCGTCGGTCGCCTTGCGCGCGAGCCGGTCGAGGTGGCGCAGCGTGTCGGGCGAGTCGATCGCGGTCAGCACGTCCAGCGCCTTGAGCCCGCCGGACCAGACCCGGTTGCGGCTCCAGCGGCCCATCACGGTCGCGAGCCGCGCGGCCGTCTCCGCGTTGCCGAGCCGCCGCAGCGCGTACTGCGCGCCCGGGGTGGCCCAGTCGTCCGGGGCGTAGCCGTCCTGGTACACGGCCCAGGCGAGTTCGGCGAGCGAGTCGGGGTCGAGGTCCTCGAACACCGGCTCGCAGCCCGCGTACGGGTCCTCGATGGAGGAGATCCGCAGCATCGTGACCAGGTTGCGGGTCGCCCACACCGGCAGCGCCTGCTTCCGCCCGCGCAGCAGCACCTGCGGGTACCGCTCCCGGACGTGCGCCTCGTCCGGCTCCGGCAGCGGATCGGGATACCGGTCGAGGGGGTCGAGGCCGAGCGCCTCCATCGCCGCGACCGCCTCGTCCCCGTACCGCCGCGCCGCCTCCAGGACGCACGCGCCGCCGTGCTCCCGCACGATGATCGCGATGCCGTGCTCCGCCTGCGTCCGCTTCGGGCCGGGCTTGCGCAGCGCCTCCGCGACGACGAACGGCGCGGCGGCCGGGCCGTGCCAGGCGAACCACGCGCGGGACGCGGCCTCGACGCCGTGCTTGCCCATCCCCTTGATCATGAACTGGGCGGTGGCGTCGTCGACGAACGGGACGAGCGCCTGCGCGCACGACAGGTGCTCCTTGGCGGCGTGCAGGATCAGCGGGTGGGCGGCCAGGCCGTGCCGGGCGGCGAACCGCTTGAGCGGCGTCACGTACACCCAGCCGGACCAGTCGCCGAAGTAGCGCGCGTCGGCGAGCAGTTCGCGGGCCAGGTCGTCCGGGCCGTCCAGCACCAGCCAGCGGTAGCGGGCGCTGCGCATCCCGCCGCGCCCGTCCCGGAGGGCGGCGCCGCCGCGGAAGTACTCGGCGATCTCCGCCCAGTCCACGTCGTCCGGGACCGGCGCCTCGTTCTGCCGCCAGCCGTCCGAGACGGCCGCGAACTCCTCCCGGAGCCCCGGCGGCCACGACTCGGCCGTCGGCGGCTTCGGCTTCTTCAACCCCCGGACGACGATCGGTTCCGCGCCGCGCGCCGCGCGGGGACGCGCCCACGGCGGGGCGGACAGCAGGGGCGGGACGGCGCTCGCGGGGGCCTCTGGGACGCGGGGTGTTTCCGGCATCGTTCCCGTTTCATGGTCGGTTCCGGCGGCGACAACGTGAACACGCGGTCGCGCACCGTGGGAGATCATGCAATTTACGACGGACGGGTGACATCGGATCGTTCCACCGAAATGGGGTGTGGGCATGACAGTGACGCGTCGGCAGGTCCTCACGGGGACCGGCACGTTCGGAGCGGGCATCGCGGTCATCGGCGCCGTCGACCATCTGTTCGGCGGCACCGTCTTCGGGGACGGCGCCGACGCGGTCGTCGGCCCCGCCCGCGAGACCGGGTACGGGCCGCTCCTCCCCGACCCGGACGGCCTGCTCGACCTGCCGCGCGGCTTCCGGTACACCGTCGTCTCCCGTGAGGGCGAGCCGCTGCGGTCCGGGGAGGGCCCGATCCCGAGCCACTTCGACGGCATGGCCGCGTTCCCCGCGCGCGGCCGGAACGTCCGGCTCGTCCGCAATCACGAGAACCGGCAGGACGCCGAACGGCGCGTGCCCGTCGTCCACGGCCTCACCTACGACCCCGAGGGCCCGGGCGGCTGCACCGTCGTCGAGGTCGACGCGGCGCACCGGGTGCGCGAGGAACGCGTCGCGATCGCCGGGACGGCGGTGAACTGCGCGGGCGGCCCCACCCCATGGCGCAGCTGGCTGACCTGCGAGGAGACCGAGGACAAGGCGGGCGACAACGGCTACGCCAAGGACCACGGCTTCGTCTTCGAGGTCGACCCCTACCAGCACGGCCGCACCGTCCCCGAGCCGCTCACCGCCCTCGGACGGTTCCAGCACGAGGCCGTCGCGATCGACCCGCGCGACGGCACCGTCTACGAGACCGAGGACGCCTTCGACGAGCCGTTCGGCCTGTTCTACCGGTTCCTGCCGAAGAACCCGCGCGGCGGCTTCGGCAGCCTCCGCGCCGGCGGACGCCTCGAGGCCCTGCGCGTCCCCGACGTCCCGGACCTCTCGCTCGTCCGGGAACCCGGCACCGTGTTCGAGCACGTCGAGTGGGTGGAGGTCCCCGACCCGCTCGCCCGCGAGACGCCCGTCCGCCTCCAGGACTTCGGCACCGGCGTCACCCACGCGCAGAAACTCGAGGGCTGCTACTGGAGCGGCGACCGCGTCCACTTCGTGTCGAGCTACGCCCGCAGCGCCGAGGGCTCCCGCGCCGACCACTTCGGGCAGGTCTGGTCGTACGAGCCGCACGCCGGCCGCCTCACGCTCGTGATCGTCTTCGGCCCCGGCACCGGCACCGGGACGCCCGGCGACTCGCCCGACAACATCTGCACGGCCCCGCAGGGCGGCCTGATGATCTGCGAGGACGGCGACGGCGCCCAGCACGTGTTCGGCGTCACCCGCCGCCGCACCGTCTACCCGATGGCCCGCAACCGCCAGAACATCGGCGGCGACGGCGCCCCAGAGTGGGGCGAGTTCGCCGGCGTCACCTTCGCCCCCGACGCCCGCACCATGTTCGTCAACGTCTACGAGCCCGGCACGACCTTCGCCGTCACCGGCCCCTGGAACCGCCTCTGACACCGCCCACCTCCGCACGGCACCCACGCGGCCGGAGGGCGCTCTGAGCCTGGAGGCCGTGCGGAGGGGGTGGGGTCAGATGCGGCGCAGCCGCACCCGCTGCACCGCGTGGTGCTTGTCCTTGTGGAGGACGAGCGTGGCGCGGGCGCGGGTGGGGAGGATGTTCGACACCAGGTTCATCTCGTTGACGTCGCGCCACACGCGCTGCGCGAACGCCGCCGTCTCGTCCTCGTCCAGTTCGTGCGCGTACTTGTGGAAGTACGAGCGCGGGTCGGTGAACGCCGTGCGGCGCAGCGCGAAGAGCCGGTCGATGTACCACTGCCGGATGTCCTCGACGCGCGCGTCCACGTAGATCGAGAAGTCGAAGAAGTCGGACACGCCGAGGGCGCCCGGGGGCGGCGGCTGCAGGACGTTCAAGCCCTCGACGATCAGGATGTCGGGGCGCCTTACGGTCTGCTGGGCGTCCGGGACGATGTCGTACTCCAGGTGCGAGTACACCGGGATCGACACCTCCTCCGCGCCAGCCTTGATCGACGAGACGAAGCGGACGAGCGCGCGCCGGTCGTAGGACTCCGGGAAGCCCTTCCGCTCCATCATGCCGCGCTCCGTCAAAATCGCGTTCGGATGGAGGAAACTGTCGGTCGTCACCAGTTCCACGCTCGGGTGCTCCGGCCAGCGGGCCAGTAGCGTGCGCAGGAGCCGCGACGTCGTCGACTTCCCGACCGCGACGCTGCCCGCGACGCCGATGATGAACGGTGTGGGCTTCACCTCACCGCCGAGGAACTCGCTGACGGTGCCGCGCAGCCGGGTGTCGGCGAGGAAGAACAGGTTCAGCAGCCGGGACAGCGGCAGGTAGACCTCCTCGACCTCGGTGATGTCGATCGGGTCCCGCAGGCCGCGCAGGGCGTCCAGCTCGCCGGCCGTCAGCGGCAGCGGCGTGCTCTCGCGCAGGCGGCGCCAGGCGTCGCGGGAGAGTTCCACATAGGGGCTCGGCACGCCGTCCCATCCGTTCATGCCAGTAACGTAACGGCCTGTTCAGGTCCGTTCCGGGATTTCACCGGGCGTCCACGCTAGCGTCACCCTCCTACGGCGGATGCAGGTAGGGCGGGCGTCGCGCAGCGAATAGAGTTGCGGCCATGTGCGGAATCGTGGGGTACGTAGGCGCGCGGCCGGCGCTCGACGTCGTCGTCGAGGGGCTCGCCCGGCTGGAGTACCGCGGCTACGACTCGGCCGGTGTGGCCGTGCTGGCCGACGGGAAGCTGACGACGGCCAAGCGCGCGGGCAAGCTGGTGAACCTGCGCGGGGCGCTGGAGGAGGAGCCGCCGCCGGAGAGCACGCTCGGGATGGGGCACACCCGGTGGGCGACGCACGGGGCGCCGACCGACCGCAACGCGCACCCGCACGTCGACTGCACCGGCTCGGTCGCCGTGATCCACAACGGGATCATCGAGAACTTCGCGGCGCTGCGCGCCGAGCTGGCCGAGGCCGGGCACGGGCTGGAGTCCGACACCGACACCGAGGCCGTCGCCCACCTGCTGGAGGACGAGCTGAAGGGCGGCGGCGGCCTCGCCGACGCGATGCGCCGCGTCTGCCGCCGTCTCGAGGGCGCGTTCACGCTCGTCGCGATGCACACCGGCGACCCCGACCTGGTCGTCGGCGCCCGCCGCAACTCGCCGCTGGTCGTCGGCGTGGGCGACGGCGAGAACTTCCTCGCCAGCGACGTCGCCGCGTTCATCGCGCACACCCGCGACGCGATCGAGCTCGGCCAGGACCAGGTCGTCGAGCTGCGCGCCGGCGGCGTGACGATCACCGACTTCGAGGGCCGTCCCGCCGAGGTCAACGAGTACCACGTCGACTGGGACGTGTCGGCCGCCGAGAAGGGCGGCTACGACTACTTCATGCTCAAGGAGATCGCCGAGCAGCCCCGCGCGGTCGCCGACACCCTCCTCGGCCGCATCGGCACCGACGGGCGCCTGCACCTGGACGAGATGCGCATCGGCGACCGCGAACTGCGCGAGGTCGACAAGGTCGTCATCGTCGCGTGCGGCACCGCCAACCACGCCGGGATGATCGCCAAGTACGCGATCGAGCACTGGGCGGGCCTGCCCTGCGAGGTGGAGCTCGCGCACGAGTTCCGCTACCGGGACGCGATCCTGTCGCCGACCACGCTGGTCATCGCGATCTCCCAGTCCGGCGAGACGATGGACACGCTGATGGCCGTCCGGCACGCCCGCGAGCAGAAGGCGAAGCTGCTCGCCGTCTGCAACGTCAACGGCTCGACGCTGCCGCGCGAGTGCGACGGCGTCCTGTACACGCACGCGGGCCCCGAGATCGCCGTCGCGTCCACGAAGGCGTTCCTCACCCAGCTCGTCGCCGTCTACCTGATCGCCCTGTACCTCGCGCAGGTCCGGGGCACCAAGTGGGGCGACGAGGTGTTCGCGATGATCCAGCTCCTCGAGCGGATGCCCGAGAAGGTCGACAAGGTCCTCGAGACGATGGAGCCGGTCCGCGAGCTGGCCCGCTCCCTCGCGAACGAGCGGTGCGTCCTGTTCCTCGGACGGCACGTGGGCTTCCCCGTCGCGCTCGAAGGGGCGTTGAAGCTCAAGGAGCTCGCGTACATGCACGCCGAGGGCTTCGCCGCCGGGGAGCTCAAGCACGGCCCGATCGCCCTCATCGAGGAGGGCCTGCCCGTCGTGGTGATCGTCCCGCCGCGCGCCCGCGACGTCCTGCACGACAAGATCGTCTCGAACATCCAGGAGATCCGCGCGCGGGGCGCCCGCACGATCGTGATCGCCGAGGAGGGCGACGAGTCCGTCGAGCCGTACGCGGACACGCTGATCCGGCTCCCCGCCGTCCCGACCCTCCTGCAGCCGCTCGTCGCGACCGTCCCGCTGCAGGTGTTCGCGTGCGAACTCGCGACGGCGAAGGGCCACGACGTCGACCAGCCCCGCAACCTCGCGAAGTCCGTCACGGTCGAGTAGGCCGCGCGCCCGTTCGTCCGTTCGTCCGTTCGTCCGTCCGTCCGGAGGGCGGCGTCCCCGCACCGGGAACGCCGCCCTCCGCCGTTCCGGGAGCGAACGCGCAAGGCGCGTGCGGCTTCGGGCGCAATGGGCGGTGGAAAGCGGGCCGCGGGCAACGTCGCACCGCGGAACCCGCAATTTCCGGATGGGGTGAGATTCTCTAGTCGACCGCAATTCTCAATCGCGGTCGTAGCGTCCCCGTTCGATGTCGGTGACGAATCGGTGCCATTCAGCGGTGCCGAACGACAGGATATCCGCCGTCCGTTCGGTGTCCCGCACGGATATCGTCCCGTGGTCGAGCCGTGCGACCTCAATACATCCCATGCTGGCCCCGCATCGGGTGCTCTTTCTCCATCGGGCGGGCGGTGTCGCGTGGAAACTCATGCCGGGCTCCTGCCTCGAGGTGGGAACTGCCCGCGGCCGCGCTGCCGTGTCTTTCCAACCACACGGTAACAAGATCGGCCCGAACGCGTGATCAGCCCGGGCGGTGCGGTGCCGCCGCGGCGGGCGGGACGAGGAAGGAGCGGAGGGACGGGGGAGACGGCGACGGGCCGGGTCCGCGTGGGATCCGGCCCGCTCGGTGCGGCCCCGTCCTGCCCGGTCCGGGTGGGTTCGGGTTATATGCCGCTTATATTGCTATAGGTCGAATTCGCCGCGCTTGGTGCGCTCGACGAAGTCCCGCCACTCGTCCTTGGAGAACGACAGGATCGGACTCTGCGCACCATGCTTCGCGTCACGTGCCCCGACAGAAAGGGACGAACCGGCCAGTTCGGCCACTTCGACGCAGGTGTTGCTCGCCCCGCAGTGGGCGCTTCTCCTCCATTGTGGAGCAGGAGTGGCGAAAGGGGACACTCGGTGTGCCTTTCCCAAGTAGGAGCCACCTTGCGGCTCCTACCTCCTACCAGGAGTCCTTGGCCTCGTTGATCCGCCGCCTCGATTCGGCGGGGTCCAGTGCTTGCTCGGCAAGGGTCGAATAGGCGAGCCGGTACATATAGGTGACGGACTCATCCGCAAAGTGGCTGATCGTCAGTGATTCCGTGTGGACGATATCATTGAAGACGACGTCGTGCACCGGCGAGAATTCCAGGATGATAAATGTCTCGGCCAAGACCGAGTGTGCCACCCCGAGTGGCAGGATCTGCACGGTGACATTCGGCAGTTCGCTGAATGCGTTCAGCTGTTCGAGTTGCTCGCGCATGACTTCCCGGTCGCCGATGCGGCGTTGCAGAACCGCCTCGTCCAGGACGACCGACAGTTCCAGCGGGCGCGGACCCCGCAGCAGTTCCCGGCGCCGCATCCGCACCTCGACGCGGCGGTTGATCTCCTGCGGCGGCAGGGTGGCGAGCGCGCTCCACCCGCCGATGACGTGCCGCGCGTAGGACTCGGTCTGCAGCAGGCCCGGAAAGACGGTGCTGCCCCATTCCCGGACGGCCGAGGCCTCGGATTCGAGGGCGATGAAGTCGGCGAGGGGGCGCGGCAGGTCGCGGTAGTCCTCCCACCAGCCGCGCTCCCCGGCGTCGCGGGCGAGCGCGAGGAGGTCGTCGCGGCGGTCGCCGCGCACGTCGTACAGGTCGAGCAGGCGCTGGACGTCGGGGATCTTCGCGCCGGTGCGGGCGTTCTCGATGCGGCTGACCTTGGCGGTGGACCAGGCGAGCCGGTCGGCGACCTCGTCGCCGGTCAGCCGCCTGCTCTCGCGGAGCCGGCGGAGCTCGGCGGCCAGGCGCCGCTGCCGGACGGAGGGACCTCGGGAACCGCTCATAGCACGGGCCTCTCCAGCCCTGACGGACTGCTCTGGGGCGCATTCTGCCGCAGGGGGCGTCGCGGCGCGAATACATCTGGACCGATGCGGAAGATTCTACGGCCGGAGATCCTTACCCGCACATGACGTCGCAAGTTGCACTGCAAGCGTCGAATCGGTCGGGGGGCGGGTGCCGGGCGCGTCCGCGTGGCACGCTGAGCATGGTGATCGACTCGAGGAGCCGCGAATGAGGTACGCGCACGAGGTCGGCAAGGTGCGGGAGGCCGAGCACGCGCTGATGGCGCGGCTGCCCGATGGGACGCTGATGCAGCGCGCCGCGGCCGGGCTGGCGGCGGTGTGCGCGCGGCTCCTGCCCGCGGTGTACGGCGCTCGGGTGGTGCTGCTGGTCGGCGGCGGGGACAACGGCGGGGACGCCCTGTACGCGGGGGCCCGGCTGGCGCGGCGGGGCGCCCGGGTCGTCGCCGTGCAGGCGGGCTCGAAGATCCACGAGGCGGGGCTCGCGGCGCTGCGGGCGGCGGGCGGGCGGCTGCGGGACGGCGCGGACGCCGACCGCGCGGTGCGCGGCGCGGACCTGATCATCGACGGGCTCACCGGCATCGGCGGCACCGGCGGCCTGCGGGAACCGCACGCGCGGCTCGCGGCGCTCGCGTCGGAGGCCACGGGGTTCGTGGTGGCGTGCGACGTGCCGAGCGGGGTGGACGCGAGCACGGGGTGCGTCGAGGGCGCGGCCGTGCACGCGGACGTGACGGTCACGTTCGGCACCTACAAGCCGGGGCTGCTGATCGATCCCGGCGCGGCGCACTGCGGGGTCGTCGAGCTGGTCGACATCGGACTCGGCGACGACCTGCCCGACCCGGACGTCGTCGCGGCACGGCCCGCGGACGTTCAGCCGCCGGAGCCGGGCGCCGAGTCCGACAAGTACCGCCGCGGCGTCGTCGGCGTCCTGGCGGGCGGGGACGCGTTCACGGGCGCGGCCGTGCTGTGCGCGGGCGGCGCGGTGCGCGGCGGTGCCGGGATGGTGCGGTTCGCGTCGGTCGCGCACCCGGTGGAGCTCGTGCGGCAGCGGTGGCCGGAGGCGGTCACGACCGTGCTGGAGCCGGGGACGCCGGGCGACAAGGCGCTGGAGCGGATCGGACGGGTGCAGGCGTGGGTCGTCGGCCCGGGGCTCGGCACCGGGGACGCCGCCGCGTCGCTGGTCGCGGCCGTGCTGGCGACCGAGCTGCCGGTCCTCGTCGACGCGGACGGCCTGACGATCGTCGCGCGGCGCCGCGCGCTGCTGCGCCGTCCCGCCCCGACCGTCCTGACCCCGCACGCGGGGGAGCTGGCCCGGCTGCTCGGGACGGACCGGGACGCCGTCGAGGCGCGCCGCCTGGAGCACGTGCGGCGCGCGGCGGACGAGCTGGGCGCGACCGTCCTGCTGAAGGGCTCGACGACGCTCGTCGCCGAGCAGGACCGCCCGGTGCGGGTGAACCCGACCGGGACGCCGCGGCTCGCGACGGCCGGGACGGGCGACGTCCTGTCGGGGCTCGTCGGGGCGCTGCTGGCGGGCGGGATGTCCGCGCTGGACGCGGCGGCGGGCGGCGCCTACCTGCACGGACTCGCCGGACGCCTCGCGTCCGCCGGGCGGGACGGGCGGGAGGCGCCGATCACCCCGCAGGACGTCGTCGAGGCGATCCCGGCCGCGTTCCGGACGCTCGCTTAGCGACTCACCGTGATCGTGCCCGGTCATGGCCGGGATGGCGGCACACTGGGTAACCATGAGGGTTCCTGCGGAGGCGCGCGTCAGCCTGGACGCCATCGGCCACAACATCGGGGTGCTGCGCGAGCGTGCGGGCGGCGCCGAGGTCATGGCGATGGTGAAGGCGGAGGCGTACGGGCACGGGCTCGTGGAGGCGGCCCGCGCGGCGCTGGCCGGCGGGGCGGGGTGGCTGGGCGTCGCGAAGCTCGCCGAGGCGCTGCGGCTGCGCGACGCGGGGGTGACGGCGCGGACGCTCGCGTGCGTGCTGGTCCCGGGCGAGCCGTTCGCCGACGCGGTGACCCGCGACGTCGACCTCACCGCGGGCTCGCCCGGGCTGGTGGCGGAGATCGCGGCGGCCGCCGGACGCGCGGGCCGTCCCGCGCGCGTCCACCTGAAGGCCGACACGGGCATGACGCGCGGCGGCGCGGCCGGGGAGGGCTGGGCCGCGCTGGTGGAGGCCGCGCTGAAGGCCGAGGCCGACGGGCTGGTGCGGGTCGCGGGCATCATGTCGCACCTGGCGTGCGCGGACGAACCGGGCCACCCGTCGATCGCGCGGCAGGTCGCGGCGTTCACCGACATGGTGGCGCTCGCGGAGAAGGCGGGCGCGCGGCCGGAGGTGCGGCACCTGTCGAACTCGGCGGCGACGCTGACGCTCCCCGAGGCCCGCTTCGACCTCGTCCGTCCGGGCATCGCGACGTACGGGCTGACGCCGGTGCCGGCGGCCGGGACGTTCGGGCTGCGGCCCGCGATGACGCTGGTCGCGGACGCCGCGCTGGTCAAGCGCGTCCCGGCGGGCAGCGGCGTGTCGTACGGGCACACCTACGTGACGGAGCGGGAGACGAACGTCGCGGTCGTCCCGGTGGGCTACGGGGACGGCGTCCCGCGGCACGGGTCGAACCTGCTGGAGGTCCTCGCGGGCGGACGGCGGCGGCGGATCGCCGGGCGGGTCTGCATGGACCAGTTCGTCATCGACCTCGGCGACGACGACATGGCGGCGGGGGACGAGATCGTGCTGTTCGGCCCCGGCGACCGGGGCGAGCCCACCGCGCAGGAGTGGGCGGACGCGCTGGGGACGATCTCGTATGAGATCGTCACCCGGATCGGATCACGCGTGCCGCGGGCGTACTCCGGCGGCGGGGCGTAGGGAAGGCGCGGGGATGGAGAGCAGGACGAGGCGCAGGGTCGGCATCGCGGGCGCGGTGGCGGGCGTCGCGGCCGGCGCGGGCGCGGCGGCGGTGGGGCTGCGGCATCTCGCCGTCGGCCGGAAGCGGTTGCGGCCGGATCCGGACGCGGGCGAGCAGTTCGGCGAGCTGCGCGGCCGGGAGGTGGCCGTGGAGGGCGACGACGGGCTCGCGCTGCACGTCGAGGTGGAGGGCCCGGACGACGCGGACCTGACGGTCGTGTTCTGCCACGGCTTCGCCCTCAACCAGGATTCGTGGCACTACCAGCGCCGCGACCTGCGCGGGCGCGTCCGGATGGTGTTCTGGGACCAGCGCAGCCACGGACGGTCCGGGCGGAGCGTGCCGACCCGCGCGACGATCGACCGGACGGGCGCCGACCTGGCGGCGGTGCTGGCCGCGACGGTCGGCCCGGACGATCCGGTGGTGCTCGTCGGGCACTCGATGGGCGGCATGACGATCATGGCGCTGGCGGAGCGGCGGCCGGAGCTGTTCGCGCGGCAGGTGGTGGGCGTGGCGCTGGTCAACACCTCGTGCGGGAACATGGCGGAGCTGACGCTGGGCCTGCCGATGGTGGTGGCGAAGGCGGTCCGGCCGCTGGCGCCGGGCGCGCTACGGGGCCTCGGGCAGCGGGCGGCCTTGGTGGAGCGCGCCCGCGGGCTGGGCGCCGACCTGGCGTTCGTCGTCACCCGCAAGGTGGCGTTCGCCGACCGGCACGTGAGCCCGAGCGTCGTCGCGTTCCTCGACGACATGATCCGGGACACGCCGATCGACGTGATCGCGGAGTTCTACCCGTCGCTGATCGGCCACGACAAGTCGGCGGCGCTGGACGTCCTGGCGAAGGTCCCGGCGCTGGTGCTGGTGGGCGGCCGCGACAAGCTGACCCCGGCCGCGCACGGCCGCCGCATCGCGGAGGCGCTGCCGGACGCGGAGCTGGTCGAGGTGGAGGAGGCCGGGCACGTGCTGCCGCTGGAGTACCCGGGCGTGGTCACCGGGGGACTGCGGCGGCTGCTCGGACGGGTCCGTCCGGAGAGCGGAGACGTGGAGGAGGAGCGCACGGCGTGAGCGCACAGGATGTGAGCGGGCGGACGGTGACCGTCCCGACTTCGGCGGACATGCACCGGCTGGGCGTCCGGCTGGGCGGCCTGCTGGCGCCCGGGGACCTGCTGGTCCTGTCGGGCGATCTCGGCGCGGGCAAGACGACGCTGACGCAGGGCATCGGGGAGGGGCTGAAGGTCCGCGGGCCGATCACCTCGCCGACGTTCGTGATCGCGCGCGTCCATCCGTCGCTCGTCGACGGACCCCCGCTGGTGCACGTGGACGCCTACCGGCTGGGGGGTTTCGCGGAACTGGACGACCTCGACCTGGACGCGTCCGTCGACGAATCGGTGACGGTCGTGGAATGGGGAGAAGGGCTCGCGGAGGGGCTCGCGGACGAGCGCCTGGAAATGATCATTTCGCGGGGCGACGGGACCGATGAGACGCGCGAAGTAAGGATCGTCGGGGTCGGTCATCGCTGGTCCGACCTGGAGCGGGACCTCTGAAGCACCAAACCTGAAAAGTCTTCACTTTTTGCCGGGATTAGTTGGTTCACTTTACGGCGACATGTCGTACTCTTTGCCGGAACAACCTCACTACGCGACAAATCGATTTCCTCATGCGGGAGTGGGATCCGGTGAGTGGTAGCCATCGCAGCGGTGATGACCGCGACAGCTACCGCGGTCCGGGCGGTGGCCCGAGCGACGGGTACCGCACGGACGGCGGTGGGTACGGCATGGGCGGTTCCGGCGAGCGGGCCGCCCGTCCCGGCACGGGCGGGTACCCCGAGGACCCCCTCACCTCCCCGGCCGGATCCCCGACGTCCGGGTACCCCACGGTCGGCGGCGGCTCCGAAACCGGCCGCTACTCGTCCGGCGGGTACGCCACGGGCGGGTACGCGACGGGCGGTTACTCGACCGGCGGTTACTCGACGGGCGGGTACGCCACGGGCGGCTACTCCCAGGCGAGCGGCTCCGGCCCGTACGCGTCCGGCGGCCAGGGGCCGGGCGGCTACGAGTCCGGTTCCGGCGGCTACGAGTCCGGTTCCGGACGGTACGCCGGCTCCCGGCGCTCGGACGGCGGCGAGTACGCGCGGAGCCCGCGGAGCCCGCGGGACTCGTCCGGGCGCGGCGGCGGGTACCGCACGGGGACCGGCAGTCATCGCATCGTGCGCGAGGAGCGCCGCGGGCGCCGCTGGGGGATCGCCCTCGCCGGGGCCTGCGCGGGCATCGCGGCGTGCGTGCTCGCCGTGTTCGTCGTCATGTCCGGGAGCGGGACGGACGGCGGGGACGGCACCGGGCGGATCGTCGGCAGCGGCGCGTCCGAGAGCGCGTCGGCCGGGACGGCCGAGTTCGCGGGCGTCCCGGACTCGTGCACGATCGTCGACTCGGACCTCATCGGGAGGCTCGCGCCGGACGCGGAGCGCAACGAGGCCGACAATTACCAGGGCAACGACCGGCAGACGCAGTGCGTGTGGGGCGTCTACACCGGCGACCAGAAGCGGCAGCTGACCGTCGAGCTGCGCGCGATCGAGGCCGCGGGCGGGCAGTCGGCGACCGCGACGGCGCAGCGGACGTACGCGTCCGAGCAGAAGGTCGACGAGGCGGGCGAGGCGCTGCTGGAGGGGCAGGAGCTCACCGACAAGCGGCGGCTCGACGGCGTCGGCGACGAGGGCTACGTCGTCTACAGCGTCGACGACCAGCACGGGACGGGCGAGGCGATCGCGAACGTCCGGTTCGTCAACGTGCTCGTGACGATCCACTACGGCGGGTCGGCGGGCGACGACCCGCTGAGCCACGACGCGGCGGGCGACGGCGCGGTCGAGGTCGTCGAGGCGGTGCTGGCGAAGCTCAAGGAGTCCTGAGCCCGCGTCCCGATCGGCGGGGAGCGCCGGTCGCGCGGACGAGTCCCGGACGCGCGCGGCCTGCACTACCCTTGTAATCCGTGCTGGTCTTGGCTTTCGACACCGCGACCGCCGCGGTCACCGTGGCGCTGTACGAGTGGGTTCCGGGCGAGGGCGCCGCGTGCCGCGCCGCGTCCGAGGCGGTCGACCGGCGCAAGCACACCGAGCTGCTCACCCCGTCGATCGCGCGGGTGATGGCGGACGCGGGCGCGGCGCCGGACGACCTGAGCGCGATCGCCGTCGGGGTCGGCCCCGGCCCTTACACGGGCCTGCGGGTCGGGCTCGTCACGGCGCGCGCCATGGGCGACGCCCTCAAGGTCCCCGTGCACGGCGTCTGCACGCTGGACGTGCTCGCCTGGGAGACCGGACGCGACGAGCCGTTCGTCGTCGCGACGGACGCGCGCCGCAAGGAGCTGTACTGGGCGCGCTACAACTCGGCTCGCGCGCGCGCCACGGAACCCACGGTCGGGCCTCCGGCGGAGGTGGAGGCCGAGGGCCTCCCGATCGTCGGCGAGGGAGCCGCCCTGTACTTCGGGGACGCCGCCCACGAGCCGATGCTCCCGAACGCGCAGGCGCTGGCGGAGCTGGCCATCGCGCGGCTGTCCGGCCGCAAGGGCCCGGACCTGCTGCCGCCCGAGCCGCTCTACCTGCGCAGGCCCGACGCGAAGGAGCCGGGCCCCCGCAAGAGGGTGACGCCGGTATGACCGCCCCCGGTCCGGGCGGCCCCGCGACCGGCGGGCCCGGGGCGGAGATCGTCCTGCGGGACATGACGGTCGCCGACCTGCCGGCCGTCCACCGGCTGGAGCGGCTGCTCTTCCCCGACGACGCGTGGACCGAGCAGATGCTGCGGGAGGAGCTGGCCGGGCAGCCGGACACCCGCCGGTACGTGGTCGCCGAGTCGTCCGGCGGCGAGGTCGTCGGCTACGCGGGCCTGGCGAGCGCGGGCGGGCAGGCGGACGTCCAGACGATCGGCGTCGCGCCCGGCCGGCGCGGCGCGGGGATCGGGGCGCTGCTGCTCACCGAGCTGATCGACGAGGCGGTGCGGCGCGGCAGCGAGGGCCTGTTCCTGGAGGTGCGGGTCGACAACGCCCCGGCCCGCCGGCTCTACGAGCGGTTCGGGTTCGAGCAGATCGGCATCCGCGAGCGCTACTACCAGCCCGCGGACGTGGACGCGGCGGTGATGTTCCGCAGGCTGCGGAAGCGTCCGCCCGTGGGCTTCACCAGGGAGGACACGTGATCGGGGACTCCGAGCCGCTGGTGCTCGGCATCGAGACGTCGTGCGACGAGACCGGCGTCGGCATCGTCCGGGGGCGCACGCTGCTGGCGGACGCGATCGCGTCCAGCGTCGAGCAGCACGCCCGGTTCGGCGGCGTCGTGCCGGAGGTCGCGTCGCGCGCGCACCTGGAGGCGATGGGCCCGACGGTCGAGCGGGCGCTCGCCGACGCGGGCGTCACGCTCGCCGACGTCGACGCGTTCGCCGTCACCGCCGGGCCGGGGCTGCCGGGCGCGCTGATGGTCGGCGTCGCGGCGGCGAAGGCGTACGCGCTGTCGCTCGGCAAGCCGCTGTACGGGGTGAACCACCTGGCCGCGCACGTGTGCGTCGACCAGCTCGAACACGGCCCGCTGCCGAAGCCGTGCGTGGCGCTGCTGGTGTCGGGCGGGCACTCGTCGATCCTGCTGGTGCCGGACGTCGCGTCGGACGTCCGGTCGCTCGGCAGCACCGTGGACGACGCGGCCGGCGAGGCGTTCGACAAGGTCGCGCGGGTCCTCGACCTAGGGTTCCCGGGCGGGCCGGTGATCGACGAGCGGGCCCGGGAGGGCGACCCGGCGGCGATCGCGTTCCCGCGCGGCAAGTACAACGACGGCACCTACGACTTCTCGTTCTCCGGCCTGAAGACGGCCGTGGCGCGCTGGGTGGAGGCGCGGCAGCGGGCGGGCGAGCCGGTGCCGGTCGCGGACGTCGCGGCGTCCTTCCAGGAGGCCGTGGTGGACGTCCTCGTCCACAAGGCGCTCAAGGTCTGCAAGGACAACGACGCCCGCGACCTGCTGATCGGCGGCGGCGTCGCGGCGAACTCGCGGCTGCGGGCGCTCGCCGCGGAGCGGTGCGCGAAGGCGGGCGTGCGGCTGCGCGTGCCGCGCCCGAAGCTGTGCACCGACAACGGCGCGATGGTCGCGGCGCTCGGCTCGGAGCTGGTGTCGGCCGGTCTGGCGCCGTCCGAGCTGGCGCTCCCGGCCGACTCCAGCCTCCCGATCGAGTCCGTGACGCTGTAGCGGCGCGGGGGACCGCCGCCGGACGGACGGTCAGCCGCGCAGGTCGGCGAGCAGCGCGGCCAGGTAGTCCTCCAGGAGCGGGACGGTCGCCTCGTCGATCGTCCGGTCGCCGTCCTCGGGCAGCAGCTCCAGCACGCACCGGACGTCCCAGTACGGGTCGTGCGCGTGCCCGCCCGACACCATGTCGAACGTCGACCGGAACCGGTCGGCGACGGACCGGCCGTACCGGACGGCGAGGCCGCGCCGCATGTGCGCGACGTCGACCGCGACCGGGCCGGACGACGCGTCGGACCAGTCGACGACGCCGGTGAGCCGCCCGTACGACCACAGCGTGTTGTCGGCGTGGTAGTCGCGGTGGATGAACCGGGAGGGCGCCTCGGGGGCGGGCCCGGACACCGCCTCGAACGCGCGCTCCCACAGTTCGGGGCGCAGCGCGTGCTCGGGGGGCACCCGCACGTCGAGCCGGTTGTGCGGGACGTACGGCGGCATCGTCCCGGCGCCGTTCACCCCGTGCACCAGCAGGAGCGCGGCGGCGAGCTGGATCAGGTACTCGGGGAGGTCGTCGGGGGACGGGCGCGGCGGATGGCCGGGCAGCCGCGAGATCAGCAGGGCCGGGGCGTCGCAGTGCGCGCCGGCCGGGTCGGCGGCGACGAGCGAGGGGGTCGCGAGGTCGGTGCCGGCGAGCAGGGCGAGCGCGGCGATCTCGCGCTCCGGGGAGAACTCGGCCTCGCCGAACGTCCGCCGCGCGGTGCCGCCGCCCGGGGCGCCGCCGAGCGGGGGGCCGGCGTCGGCGCGGGGGTCGCCGCCGGGCGCGTCCCGGACCGTCCAGCGGCGCAGCACCAGCCGGTGCGCGCTGCCGGACGGGCTCTCCACCAGCAGCGCGTGGTTGGCGTGCGCGGTGCCGCCGGGGAGGGGGCGCACCATCCGCACCTCGGCGCCCTTCCCGAGGCACTCCTCGACCCAGCGCAGGGTGGCGTCGCCGGGCGGGGCGCCGAGCGGTTGGCTGAGAGCCTGAGTATGGGTCACGAGATCCATGAAAACGGATTCCGAACGGTATTGGGAGTGATTTTGCGAAGACGGAACGTAACAAACAGCACGTCATCGCCGTGCCGTCCCGTCGAACTTTCGGTCATCGAACCCATTTAACGGACGAACTTCGCAGATTCCGGTCGGTATCCACGCGTTTCCGAACAGTATTCGGCGCCTCGCACGCCCCGCCCGCCCCGCGCGCCCCCGGAACGCGAAACGGGTGGGACCGCCCTGACGGCCCCACCCGCGATCTCCGATCGAACGCCTCGTCGCTCCCGGATCAGTCCTTGCCGTCCCGCCGCGGCCGCAGCAGCGCCTCGGCCAGCGCGAGCATCGTCTCCTCCAGCGTCGACAACCGCTTCAGCACGTCCTCGTGCACCGCGCCGACCTGCTTCGACACGTCGTCGTGCACGCTCTCGACCTTCCGGCCCACCTCGTCCTCGACGTGCGAGAACCGCTTGGTGAACTCGGCCTGCACCGCCTCGGCGCGGCGGCCCACCTCGTGGTGCACGCCCTCCATCCGCCGGACGAAGTCGTCCTGGACGCCGCCGACCTGCCGGGCCACGTCCTCCTGCAGGTTGCCGACCTGCTTGGCGACGTCCTCGTGGATGCCGCCGACCTGCCGCGTGACGTCGTCGTGCACGCCGCTGACCTGCCGGGCCACCTCGTGGTGCACCGACTCCACCTGCTTGGTCACGTCGATGTGCACCGACTCCACGCGGCGCGACACGATGTCGACCTGCGTGGTGAACTCCTCCAGCGCACCCTCGACCTTCTTCGAGACCTCCTCGTGGATGCCCTCGATCCGCTTGCGGACGTCGTCGTGGACGTCGTCGAACCGGCGGCTGAACTCGTCCATCCGGCGGGCGACGTCGCTGTAGGCCGTCTCGGCGATCTCCGACATCGTCGCCTTGACCTCGTCGCGGTCGGGGCGCGCCCGCAGCTCCTCGACGAGCGGGTCCACGGCGTCGGCGAGGTGCTTCTCCAGGGCGTCGAACCGGTCGCCGTGGTCGGACGCCGGGCGCTGCACCAGCTCGGTCAGCATCCGGTGCACGTCGGTGATCTCCAGCGCGTCGGGGAGCCGGGCGATGCGCTCGCCCACGCCGTCGATCCGTCCCTCCAGGCTCTCGAACCGGCCGTCGACGCCCTCCAGCTTGCCCGACAGGCCCTCGAGCCGCCCGTCCACGCCGTCCAGCCGGCCGTCCAGCCCGTCCAGCCGCCCGCCGACGCCCTCGACCCGCCCGCTGACCGCCTCCAGCCCCTGCTCCATCCGCTCGGCCATCTCGCCGAGCGACTGGTCCACGCGCGCGGTGACGCCGTTGATCGAGTGCTCCAGCCGCTCCGAGCGGTGCCCCAGCTCCGCGAGCGACTTGTCGAGCCGGTTGAAGCGGACGGACGCGGCCTCCATGCTGCCCTGCAGCTTGTCGAGCCGCTTGGTCATCTCGTCCATCCGCTGCGACGCCTGCTGCGTGACGTCGGTGATGTGCTGCGCGGAGTCGAGGACGGCCTGGAGGCGGTTCAGGCCCTCGTCGACGTGCTCGGCGACGACGCCGACGTCGGCCCACAGCGCGGGGAGCTCGGCGACCGGCTTGACCTTCTCGCCGACGGACTCGATGTGCAGGGCGAGGCCCTCGGCCCACTCGGGGGGCTTGCCCGCGAGGTCGTCGACCTGCCCGCGGACGCTCTCGATCTGCCCGGTCAGCCCGCTGAGCTCCCGCTCCCGGACCTCCCGCAGCAGCCACTCCATCCCTTCCAGCCGCTGCCGTATCTCATCCAGGACCTGACCCTGTGAGCGCTGTTCGTAGACGTGGTCCTGCGCCGCACGGGCGAGCAACTCCCGCATCCGATCCGAGACCGGTTGACCCCCTGTCTGCAGGAAGTTGTGATTCGTTTCCACCGGAGCTCCTTCGTGTGCCGATGCGATGAAAAGGCGCACGGCAATGAATCGTGAAGCCGCCACTCTAGTGCGTGTAGAGCGTCGCTATAACGGGTAGTAGAGAACGTTGCGAGTTCCGTGGAATGCACGCGTTACCCGACTGGTGAAGAAAGTCGAAGATCAAGATCATTGACGGGAAATTCCCGATTCGACGGCACTCATCACAAATGCAGGTATGTGGCCTGTTCTGCCCGGCGGCCCGGACGGGCGCGCCGTGGGGCGCCGTGTCCGTACATCTCGCCCAACATCGGCAGTTCCCGAGCCTCCGCCGGACGCCCGCGGCCGGGCCCGCGCGCGCCCCGCGCGGGCCCGCGACCGCCCGTCGCCGCCGCCGCGGAAGGCATTCGACGCCTCCGCCCCACCCGTTCCTGAACAACCCTTGGTGTTTCCCCGGGCGTTGATCTGTCCGCGCCGATTCACGGGCCCCGTTACCGCCTTGCCGCGCGTCCCGCGGTCCCCTGGGGAACGCAATGCCGGAAAGCGCCGATGATTTGCGCCGCCATGGTGCGCCGCCGGGGCGCGCTTGGGCCGCCCGGGGTCCCCGGAAGATCTTTGGAATCGATTCCCGGCCGCCGCCCGGTCCGGGCGGGTCAGCGCCCTTCCGGCCCCGCGGACGACCCGGTTGGCACCCCCGCCAGCGGACGGACGAGCAGCGCCACCGGGTCCCGCCCGACCCGCGTCACCACGACCGTCAGCTCCGCGCCGCCCCGCCGCCGGCGCCCGCCGAACCCCAGGTCGCGCCGCAGCCTGTCCACGTCCACGGCCGACCCGCGCTTCTTGACCGTCAGCACCCCGACGTCCCGCCGCCGCAGCTCCGCGCGCAGCCGCTTCACCGAGAACGGCAGCACGTCCTCGATCGCGTACCCGGACGCGAACGGCGTCGCGTGCGCCTCGTCCGACGTCACGTACGCGATGCGCGGGTCCGCGAGCCCGCCGCCGACCCGCTCCGCGACCTCCGCCACCAGGTGCGCCCGGATGACCGCGCCGTCCGGCTCGTACAGGTAGCGGCCCCACCCGCGGACGTCCGGGTCGCCGAGCCCGCGCGGCGTCAGCGAGCCCGCCACCGCGCCGTCCCCGGCCAGCAGCGTCGCGCGCCGCGGGACGCCGCTCGCGAGCCCGCCGAGCCACAGCGCGGCCTCCTTCACGTCGCCGCCCACCGAGATCCACTCGGCCTCCGCGCCCGCCGGCACCGCCTCGTGCGGGACGCCCGGCGCGACCTTCACGCACGCGCCGCCCGTCCGTCCGGCCAGGTCGAGGACGGCGTCGAGCGGCGGCTCGTACGCGCGCGGGTCGAACACCCGGCCGCGCGCCGTGCGGCGCCCGGGATCGGCGAACACGGCCGTGTACCCCGCCGGGTCCTGCTCGACCGCGTCGCCCACCCGGACGGACGCGCGATCGGCGACGCCGAGCGCGTCCACGTTCGCCTGCGCGACCTCCGCCGTCAGGGGGTCGAGTTCCACGCCGTCCCCGATGAGGCCCGCGCGCGCACGGGCGATCAGGTCGGCGCCGATGCCGCACCCCAGTTCCAGCACACGCGCGCCCGCCAGCCGGTCCGCGAACCGTCCGGCCCGGTACGCGGCCACGCTCGCCCTCGTCGACTGTTCGAGCCCGGCCTCGGTGAAGTACATCCGCTCGGCGTCCGCGCCGAACTTGGCCTTCGCCCGTTCCCGCAGCCGCGCCTGCGTCAGCGCCGCCGCCACCAGGTCGGGGTCGTGCGCCTCCCGCAGCCGCGCGGCCGTCGCGAGCAGCCCGTCCCCGCCCACGTCCGCGCCCGTCGCCGCCGCGAGGACGTCCTGGCCGGAGGGGGTCCGCAGGCGGCGGAACGCGACGGGGTCCATAGGGTGAAGTTAGCGCTCCGTGAACGCCGCGGAACCGTTGCCGGACGCTCGCCGCGGACGTTCGCGTTCGTGTTGACGAGCCACCGGGCACGGCATAGTTTCATGTCTGGCACTCTCCACGCTAGAGTGCCAACACAGCGACAAGGTCGGTCTGGCACCCGCGACGGCAGGCCGGTCCAGGGTCGCCTCTCTCTGTCACAGTTGCCGGTCGGCCGACCATGGCCGGCCGAGGACCTATCGAAGGGGAGGTCAGATCGTGACGACCGCCACCAAGGTCACTCTCAAGCCGCTCGAGGACCGCATCGTCGTCCAGCCGCTCGAGGCCGAGACCACCACCGCGTCGGGCCTGGTGATTCCCGACACCGCCAAGGAGAAGCCCCAGGAGGGCACCGTTGTCGCGGTCGGCCCCGGCCGCGTCGACGACAAGGGCGACCGCGTCCCCGTCGACGTCAAGGTCGGCGAGGTCGTGCTCTACAGCAAGTACGGCGGCACCGAGGTCAAGTACAACAACGAGGAGTACCTCGTGCTCTCGGCCCGCGACGTGCTCGCGGTCATCGAGAAGTAATCAGCGAGACGTGATGCGCCCGCCCCGGTCCGCGCCGACTTCGGCGGGGCCGGGGCGGACCGCGTGAAAGAGGAGAATCCGCATGGCGAAGATCCTGGAGTTCAACGAGGACGCTCGCCGGGCTCTTGAGCGCGGCGTCAACGCTCTCGCTGACGCCGTCAAGGTGACGATCGGCCCGCGCGGCCGCAACGTCGTCATCGACAAGAAGTTCGGCGCGCCGACGATCACCAACGACGGCGTCACCATCGCCCGCGAGGTGGAGCTGGAGGACCCCTACGAGAACCTGGGGGCCCAGCTCGCCAAGGAAGTGGCGACCAAGACCAACGACATCGCGGGCGACGGCACCACCACGGCGACCGTCCTCGCGCAGGCGCTGGTCCGGGAGGGCACCCGCAACGTCGCCGCCGGCGCGTCGCCGCTCTCCCTCAAGCGCGGCATGGACGCCGCCGCCCAGTTCGTGTCCGACCAGCTCCTGAAGGCGTCCCGCGAGGTCGCCACCAAGGAGGAGATCGCGCACGTCGCGACCATCTCCGCGCAGGACCCGCAGATCGGCGAGCTGATCGCCGAGGCGTTCGACAAGGTCGGCAAGGACGGCGTCATCACCGTCGAGGAGGCCCACACCATGGGCCTCGAGCTGGAGTTCACCGAGGGCCTCCAGTTCGACAAGGGCTACCTGTCCCCGCACATGGTCACCGACCCCGAGCGCATGGAGGCCGTCCTGGAGGACGCCTACGTGCTCATCGTGGACGGCAAGATCTCCAACGTGCAGGAGTTCCTGCCGCTGGCGGAGAAGGTCGCCCAGACCAAGAAGCCGCTGCTGGTCGTCGCCGAGGACGTCGAGGGCGAGGCCCTCGCGCTGCTCGTCGCCAACAAGATCCGCGGCACCTTCACCTCCGTCGCCGTCAAGGCGCCGGGCTTCGGTGACCGCCGCAAGGCGATGCTGGGCGACATGGCCACCCTGACCGGCGGCCAGGTCGTGTCCGAGGCCCTCGGCCTCAAGCTCGACTCGATCGACATCGACGACCTGGGCCGCGCGCGCCGGATCACCGTCACCAAGGACAACACCACCATCGTCGACGGTGAGGGGTCCGCGGACGAGATCAACGCGCGCGTCAACCAGATCAAGGTCGAGATCGAGAACAGCGACTCCGACTGGGACCGCGAGAAGCTGCAGGAGCGGCTGGCCAAGCTGGCCGGCGGCGTCTGCGTGCTGCGCGTCGGCGCCGCCACCGAGGTGGAGCTGAAGGAGAAGAAGCACCGTCTCGAGGACGCCATCTCCTCCAGCCGCGCCGGCATCGAGGAGGGCATGGTCTCCGGCGGCGGCAGCGCGCTCGTGCACGTCGCCAAGGAGGGCTTCGACGCCCTCGGCCTGTCCGGCGACGAGGCCGTCGGCGCCGAGGCGCTGCGCCGCTCGCTCGACGAGCCGCTCCGGTGGATCGCCGAGAACGCGGGCCAGGAGGGCTACGTCGTCGTCTCCAAGGTGCGCGACCTGCAGCCGGGTCACGGCTACAACGCCGCCACCGGCGAGTACGGCGACCTGGTCGCCCAGGGCGTCATCGACCCGGTGAAGGTCACCCGTTCGGCCGTCACCAACGCCGCCTCCATCGCGGGCATGCTGCTCACGACCGAGGCGCTCGTGGTCGACAAGCCGGAGGAGGAAGAGGAGTCCGCCGGCGGTCACGGCCACGGTCACGGCCACGGCCACTGATCGACGGCACCGGCGAAAGCGCACGTCGGACGGCGTGTCGCGCGCCGTCGAAGGGCCCTCGTCCGTACGGGCGGGGGCCCTTCCGCGCATCCCCCGGCGCGGAACTGTGACCATTCCGTTGCATGAGACGGTGGCGACACGCCCGGCGGCGCTGGGCATCATGCTTGACGTGACCGAGGGAAGCCACGCCCGGACCATGGCCGCGAGCGCAGCCGAGCTCTCCGGGGGACCGCCGCCCCCGCCCCGCGACATCGGCCGTGGAAGGCGGCGGACGGCGAAGCCCGACGACGGTGATCTCAAGGAACTGACCGCGCTGGCGGTCCAGGGCGACCCCGGCGCGATCGAGGTGCTGATCGCCGAGGTCCGCCCCATGATCGTCCGGTACTGCCGGGCGCGGCTCGGCCGCGTCTCCGGGCAGTACCACATCGCCGACGACGTGGCGCAGGAGGTGTGCATCGCCGTCCTGTCCGCGCTGCCCCGCTACCGGGACATGGGCCGCCCCTTCGCGTCCTTCGTCTTCGGCATCGCCGCGCACAAGATCGCGGACGCGCTGCGCAGCGCGGTCCGCGCGGCCGTGCCCACCGAGGACCTGCCGGACGGTCCGGACGACCGTCCCGGGCCCGAGGAGACGGTGGTACGGCACATCGAGGCGCAGCGCGCCCGCGACCTGCTGACGCGGCTGCCCGAGCAGCAGCGCGAGCTGGTGCTGCTGCGCGTCGTGGCGGGTCTGTCGGCCGAGGAGACCGGTAATGTACTGGGCATGTCCGCGGGGGCGGTACGGGTCGCGCAGCACCGGGCGCTGGCCCGGCTTCGGGCGATGGCCAGAGAGGAGTCGATCGCTTGACGGAGCGGAGCCCCGGCGCCCCGAATCCGGCCGAGCCATCACGCCCCCACGACGTCCCCGCAGCGTGGGGCGGGTCGTCGGCCCCCGCCGACCTGAGCGCGGTGCGCCGTACCGACGCCATCATCGACGCCATGGCGGCCCGGCGCGCTGCCGGCTCCGCTGACCGCGCCGCCCCGCCCGACGAGGCCGACCCGGCCGTCCGGCTGCTGACCGCGCTGATCAGCGACGTCGAGGAGCCGGCCCCGCCCGTCCCGACGGGCCCCGGCCCGCGCCGCCGCGGGCCCCGCACGATCGTCGCGCTCGGCGTCGCGGGCGCCGTCCTCGCCAGCACCGGCGTCGCCGCGGCCGGCAGCGGCGTGACCGACCGGTCGTCCGCGGTCGCGCCCACGACGCCCGGCCCCACGGGCGCCGCCGAACCGGCGCGCGACGCCGACGACTCGGTGGCCGCCACGCACGCGCGGCCCGCGCCGCCCGCCCCGCCGACGTCGCGCCCGCCCGAGCGCGCCCGTCCCACCACGTCGGCGCCCGCGGCGCCCACGCCGCCCGACCGGGGGATCCCCGAGCCCGTCGAGCGCCAGTTCAAGGAACGGCTGGAGCGGTTCCTCGAGTCCCGCCCGGAGCCGGGCGCGCGCCCGTCCCTGTCGGCGTCCCGCGAGGACGACGACGGCCGCGACGCCGAGCCGCCCACGCTCCGCGAGCTGCGCGACCAGGCCCGCGAACGCTGGAACCGGCTCACCCGCGACTAGGCGGCACGTCCAGCGGCGCCCGCAGCGCGGGCTCGAACGCGTGGTCCGCGGGTGCCGCGTAGCCCACGCCGGCCGCCCGGACCCGATGGCCGCCCGAGCGCCCGGGTCAGCGCCGCCCGCCGTCCGCCGCCGGACGTCTCCAGCAGCGGGTCGGCGCCGACCCGCTCGGCCAGATTGACCCAATCTTCCGACATGGAATTGCACCACACAGCCGGTCTTTCGCACCCCTAGCCTCATAACTGGACACCAAAAATCCAGAATCGAGGCCGACCATGAACGACCTGCGCTCCGCCGTCCGAGGCCGCGTCCTGCTCCCCGGCGACCCCGGCTTCGACGCGGCCCGCCGCCCGTGGAACCTCGCCGTCGACCAGCCCGCCGCCGCCGTCGTCGAGGCCGCCGACGCCGCCGACGTCGCCGCGCTCGTCCGGTACGCCCGCGCCGCCGGGCGCACGATCACGACGCAGCCCGGCGGGCACGGCGCCACCGGACGCACCGACGGCGCGATCCTCCTGCGCACCGGACGCCTCGACGGCCTGCACGTCGACCCGTCCGCCAGGCGCGCCCGCGCCGAGGCCGGCGTCCAGTGGGGCCGCGTGCAGGCCGCCGCCGCGCCGCACGGCCTCACCGGCCTGCCCGGCAGCTCGCCCGTCGTCAGCGTCACCGGCTACACCCTCGGCGGCGGCCTCAGCTGGTTCGGCCGCGCCCACGGCTGGGCCGCCGACTCCGTCAGCGCGTTCGACATCGTCGACGCCACCGGCACGCCCCGCCGCGTCACCCCCGGCGACGACCTCTTCTGGGCCCTGCGCGGCGGAGGCGGCGACTTCGCGATCGTCACCGCCGTCGAGTTCGACCTGCACCCCGCCCCCGCCCTGTACGGCGGCCGGATCATGTGGAGCGCCGACCGCGCCCCCGACGTCCTCGCCGCCTACCGGGAGATCACCGCCGCCGCGCCCGACCGCCTCACCGCCTGGCTCGACCTCCTGCACTTCCCCGGCTCCGACCCCCTCGTCGCCGTCGACGTCACCCACCTCGGCGACGCCGCCGAGGCCCGCGACCTCCTGCGCCCCCTCGACGCCGCCGGCGCCCCGCTCTCCGACGGCCGCCACCCCATGACGCCGTCCGAACTCGGCCCGATCACCGCCGAACCCACCGACCCCGGCGCCGGCCTCTCCCGCGGCGAACTCCTCACCGACCTCGACGACCTCGCCGCCAAGACCCTCCTCGACCCGATCGCCCCGCTCATGAGCGTGCAGATCCGGCACCTCGGCGGCGCGTTCGCCCGTCCGTCAGACGGGCCGCACGGCCCCCTGCACGAGCCCTACGCGCTGTACCTGTTCGGGGTGCCCACCGGGCCCGAGTCGTCCGCCGCCATCACCGCGAAGCAGCGCGCCATCGCCGAATCGCTCGCCCCGCGCCTGTCCGGCCGCAAGCCCTTCACGTACCTGAACCCCGCGGAGACGGCCGCGGACGCCTTCGCTCCCGCGGCCCTCGCCCGCCTGCGGTCCGTCAAGCGGGCCCACGACCCGAACGGAGTCTTCCGCAGCAACCACCCCGTCCTCCCGGAGTGACGCCGAGGGTCCCGACCGCGCGGGCCGGGGCGGGAGGGGGTGTCAGTCGTCGCGGCCCTCTTCGCTGTCGATGACGCCGTCGACGTAGCCGCGGGCGTACTCCCAGGAGACGTAGTCGACCGGGTCGGGGGACAGGGCCGGCTCGTGGACGCGGGGGAGGCCCTCGTCGAGGAGGTGGCGCAGGTTGCCGTGCAGGAGGTCCCAGTCGATGTAGTGCGGCTTGCCGCAGTCGCCGCAGTCGACGGTGAGCCCGCGGACGCCCAGGGGTTCGAGGAGGGCGCGGAAGACCTCGAGGTCGGCGAGGTCGGCGAGGACGTCCTCGCGTTCGGTCACGCTGAGCGGGGCGGTGTCCTCGCCCGGGTCGCCGAGCGACGCCGCCGGGTCGTCCGGGTCTCCGGCGAACGGGTCGAGCGGAGCGTCGTCGTGCACACTCCCACGCTACTGCCAGACGCCCGGTGAGGTGCACCCCCCGGTGGGCGGTGCGTCGAAACGATCGGAGGGTGGGGTGGTATGTGGGGGAATGTCGGGGCGGGGGGCGGTTGTTGGTCGGTGTCATCAAGCCCACTCGGGGACCGTCCCGAACCGCCCCTCGTGGTGCGGACGCACGCCCTACCATGGGTACAGGGTCGCCCTGACCTGGCCGGACACCGCCACCACGATCGGAAGGTCGCAATGAACCCCGCCGCCGAGCCCGCCAAATTCCTCCCGCAGGGCCTCACCTTCGACGACGTCCTGCTGCTCCCCGGGTACTCCGACCTGCAGCCGGGCGAGGCCGACACGACGACGCGGCTGACCCGCGAGATCTCGCTGCGGATCCCGCTGCTGTCGGCGGCGATGGACACGGTGACCGAGGCCCGGACGGCGGTCGCGATGGCGCGGCAGGGCGGCATCGGGGTGCTGCACCGGAACATGCCGATCGAGGAGCAGGCCGACCAGGCCGACCGGGTGAAGCGGTCCGAGGCCGGGATGATCACCAAGCCGGTGACGTGCCTGCCGGACGCCACCCTCGCCGACGTCGAGGAGCTGTGCGCCCGCTACCGGATCTCCGGGGTGCCGGTCACCGACGTGCGGGGCGTGCTGGTCGGCATCGTCACCAACCGGGACATGCGGTTCGAGTCCGACCCGTCGCGTCCGGTGCGCGAGGTCATGACGCCGATGCCGCTGGTCACCGCGCCGGTGGACGTGACGCGGGACCAGGCGTTCGCGCTGCTGGCGGGCAACAAGGTCGAGAAGCTGCCGCTGGTCGACGGCGAGGGTCGGCTCAAGGGCCTCATCACCACCAAGGACTTCACCAAGAGCGAGAAGTACCCGAACTCGACCAAGGACGCGGACGGACGCCTGCTGGTGGCGGCGGCCGTGGGCGTCGGCGAGGACGCGGTGAAGCGGGCGCGCGCGCTCGTCGAGGCGGGCACGGACGTGATCATCGTCGACACCGCGCACGGGCACTCGAAGGGCGTCGCCGACACGATCGCGGCGATCAAGGGCGGGTCGCGGGTGCAGATCGTCGGCGGCAACGTCGCGACCTACGCGGGCGCGAAGCTGCTGGTCGAGGCCGGGGTGGACGCCGTCAAGGTCGGCGTCGGACCGGGGTCGATCTGCACCACGCGGATCATCGCGGGCGTCGGCGTCCCGCAGCTGACGGCGATCTTCGAGGCGGCGCGGGCGGCGAAGGAGGCGGGCGTCCCGGTGATCGGGGACGGCGGTATCCAGTACTCCGGCGACATCGCGAAGGCGATCGTCGCGGGCGCCGACACGGTGATGCTCGGCAGCCTGCTGGCGGGCATCGAGGAGTCGCCGGGCGAGCTGATCTTCGTGCACGGCAAGCAGTACAAGTCGTACCGGGGCATGGGGTCGCTGGGCGCGATGCGCAACCGGGAGCGGGGCGGCTCGTTCTCCAAGGACCGGTACGCGCAGGCCGACGTGAACAGCGAGGAGAAGCTGATCCCGGAGGGCGTCGAGGGGCAGGTGCCGTACCGGGGGCCGCTCGCGAACGTCGCGCACCAGCTCGTCGGCGGGCTGCACCAGTCGATGTGGTACGCCGGGACCCGGACGATCCCCGAGCTGCAGGAACGCGGGCAGCTCATGCGGATCAGCCCGGCGGGGCTGCGGGAGAGCCACCCGCACGACATCCAGATGACGGTCGAGGCGCCGAACTACCAGGGACGCTGACCCGAGGGGGCGTCCTGGCCCTGTCCTGGGCTGACGTAAGCTCTTCCGGGGCTCGTTTCCGCAGCGGGAACGCCCTGGACGTCCCGTGACCAGAGGAAGGGCGCAGTGGCCGCAGACGTGGAGATCGGCGCCGGCAAGAGCGGCCGGCGGGCGTACGCCTTCGACGACATCGGCATCGTGCCGTCCCGCCGGACGCGCGATCCGGAGGAGGTCAGCGTCGCCTGGCAGATCGACGCCTACCGGTTCGAGATGCCGCTGGTCGTGGCGCCGATGGACAGCGTCGTCAGCCCGGCCACCGCGATCGCGGTGGGGCGGCTCGGCGGGCTCGCCGTGCTCGACCTCGAGGGCCTGTGGACGCGGTACGAGAACCCGGAGCCGCTGCTCGCCGAGATCGCGTCGCTGGACGACGCCCGCGCCACCCGGCGGCTCCAGGACATCTACAACGAGCCGATCAAGGCGGAGCTGATCGGCCGCCGGATCGAGGAGGTCCGGGAGGCGGGGGTGACGGTCGCGGCGCGGCTGTCGCCGCAGCGCACCGCGCAGTTCCACCGGACGGTGATCGACGCGGGCGTCGACCTGTTCGTCATCCGCGGCACCACGGTGTCGGCGGAGCACGTGTCGGGACGCGCGGAGCCGCTGAACCTCAAGCAGTTCATCTACGACCTGGACGTCCCCGTCATCGTGGGCGGCTGCTCCACGTACACGGCGGCCCTGCACCTGATGCGGACGGGCGCCGCGGGCGTCCTCGTGGGGTTCGGCGGCGGTTCGGGGCACACGACCCGCACGGTGCTGGGCGTCGCGGTGCCGATGGCGACGGCCGTCGCGGACGTCGCGGCGGCGCGGCGCGACTACCTGGACGAGTCGGGCGGCCGGTACGTGCACGTGATCGCGGACGGCGGCATGGTGAACAGCGGCGACATCGCGAAGGCGTTCGCGTGCGGGTCGGACGCGGTGATGGTGGGTTCGCCGTTCGCGCGGGCCACCGAGGCGCCGGGGCGCGGCTACCACTGGGGCAGCGAGGCGCACCACCCGGACATCCCGCGCGGCACCCGGCTGGAGGTCGGGACGATCGGGACGATGGAGCAGATCCTGCACGGCCCGTCGCACGTCGCGGACGGGTCGATGAACCTGATCGGCGCGCTGCGCCGCGCGATGGCGACGTCCGGGTACACGGAGCTGAAGGAGTTCCAGCGGGTGCAGGTCGTCGTGGCCCCGCGCCACGCCGACTGACCCGACTGACGCCTCCGAGCGCGTTCCGGAAGCCCCGGGCCCGTACGGGTCCGGGGCTTCCGCGCGTCCGCCGAACTGAGACCAGACACACCAGGGGAATCGGCGGATTCCGGGGTAGGTCCGTACCTACTGTGGGGTAGGTATCTGGCGTAACCGATCCGTGTGGGGGGAATCTGCGATGACGGGATCACCGATGACCGGCTTGGGCAGCTCGCGGCTGGGTCCCGCCGAGCGGGCCACCGCCCTCGACCGCATGGCGCGCGAGGAGTTCGACGTGGTCGTGGTCGGCGGCGGCATCGTGGGCGCCGGCGCGGCGCTGGACGCGGCGACGCGGGGGCTGTCGGTCGCGGTGGTCGAGGCGCGGGACTTCGCGTCCGGGACGTCGTCGCGTTCGTCGAAGCTGATCCACGGGGGCCTGCGGTACCTGGAGCAGTACAACTTCGACCTGGTCCGCGAGGCGCTGACCGAGCGCAGCCTGCTCCTGCAGATGATCGCGCCGCACCTGGTGCGGCCCGTCCCGTTCCTCCTGCCGACGACCCACCGCGTGTGGGAGCGGGCGTACTTCGGGGCGGGCGTGGCGCTGTACGACGCGCTCGCGTTCCAGATGGGCAGCACGCGGGGTGTCCCGCACCACCGGCACCTGACCCGGAAGGGCGCGCTGCGGCTGGCGCCGTCGCTGCGCAAGGACTCGTTCACCGGGGCGATCCAGCTGTGGGACGCGCAGGTGGACGACGCCCGGTTCGTCATGATGGCGCTGCGGACGGCCGCGGAGTACGGCGCGCAGATCGCGTCGCGCGTCCAGTGCGTCGGGTTCCTGCGGGAGGGGGAGCGCGTCACCGGGCTGCGGGTCCGCGACCTGGAGGCGAACACGACGGCGGAGGTCCGCGCGAAGCAGGTCGTGAACGCGACCGGGGTGTGGACGGACGACATCCAGGAGCTGGTGGGCGGTCGCGGGCAGATCCACGTGAAGGCGTCCAAGGGCATCCACCTGGTGGTGCCGAAGGACCGCATCCACTCGTCCACGGGCATCCTGCTGCGCACGGAGAAGTCGGTGCTGTTCGTGATCCCGTGGGGGCGGCACTGGATCATCGGGACGACCGACACCGCGTGGGACCTCGACAGGGCGCACCCGGCGGCGTCCCAGGCCGACATCGACTACGTGCTCGAACACGTCAACGCCGTCCTGACCACGCCGCTCACGCACGACGACGTGGAGGGCGTGTACGCGGGGCTGCGCCCGCTGCTCACGGGGGAGACGGACGAGACGTCGAAGTTGTCGCGCGAGCACGTGGTGGCGCACCCGGTGCCGGGGCTGGTCCTGGTCGCGGGCGGGAAGTACACGACGTACCGGGTGATGGCGAAGGACGCGATCGACGCGGTGGCGCACGGGCTGGACGGCAAGGTCGCCGAGTCGTGCACGGACCGGATCCCGCTGGTCGGCGGGGACGGCTTCCAGGCGATGTGGAACGCGCGGCACCGGCTGGCGAGCCGGTCGGGGCTGCACGTGGCGCGCATCGAGCACCTGCTGCGCCGGTACGGCACGCTGGTGGACGATCTGCTGCGGCTGATCGCGGAGAAGCCCGACCTGGGCAAGCCGCTGACGGGCGCGGACGACTACCTGCGCGCGGAGGTCGTCTACGCCGCGTCGCACGAGGGCGCCCGGCACATCAACGACGTCCTGGCGCGCCGGACCCGGATCTCGATCGAGACGTGGGACCGCGGCGTCGGCGTCGCGCAGGAGGCCGCCGACCTGCTGGCGCCGGTGCTCGGCTGGTCGAAGAAGCAGCGCGACCGGGAGATCGAGTACTACCGCAAGCGGGTGGAGGCGGAGCGCGCGTCGCAGACGCAGATCGACGACCAGGAGGCCGACGCGCACCGCCGCGGCGCCCCCGACATCGTCCCGACCGCCACCCCGTAGCCGGGCGCCGCGCCCCCGGCCCGGTCAGGGCGCGTCGGTCAGGGCGCCGGTGCTCTCGGCCGCCTCCGGGCGGACGAGCGCGCGGGCGGTCTCGTAGAGGCCGGCGGGCACCCGGGCCGGGTCGAGGAGGTGCTGGAACGCGAGGCCGACGTCGAGCGCGACGGCGAGCGCGGCGCGGTCGTCCGGGGCGATGCCGTCGCATTCGGGCAGGTCGCGGGCCAGCAGGGCGCGGCGCTCGGCGTACCAGTCGGCGATCCGCCAGCCCGCGGCGTAGTCGCGCATGCCGTAGAGCCAGAACTCGACGAGGAGGAGGGCGATGCGGCGGGCGCCGTCCGGCGGTTCGGGGGACGGACGGGCGCGCCCGGCGCGGCCGCCCGCGTCCGGTTCGGGCGGGACGGGCGGGGGGTCGTCGGGGTCGCCGGGGGTGAGGTCGTCGCGGAGTTCGGTGCCGAGGCGGTCGCTGGTGAAGCGTTCCAGCAGGGCGAGCAGCAGGTCGGTCTTGCCGGTGAAGTTCGAGTAGACGGCGCCCTTGGTGAGCCCGGCGGCCGCGGCGACGTCGTCGAGGGAGGCGCCGTGGATGCCGTGTTCGGCCCACAGGCGTTCGGCGGCGGCGAGGAGGGCCTCGCGGGTCTGCTCGCGGCGCTCGCGCCGGGCGGCGGGGCCGCCGCCGGCCCGGTGCCGCGGGGCGCCGTTCGCGGTGCCCGCGGACGGGTCGTCGCCGTGGGCGTCGGTCATGGAGGGGTTCCCTTCGCGTGGGGGGCGCGTCGGCTTGGTCTTCGTCGGTTCTTTCTTCGTCGGTTCGGCCTTTTCGGAATACACCGGTCGAGCATGGTCAGTCCGGGAGTTGCGGAAGTCCGCGCCGGTTGGAACGGTCCGTTCGGGTGGGCGGCGGGTGAAATCGTCGTTACTTGCGGGTAGCAAAAATGGCCGGGCGGTCATACCCTCTTCTGCATGGCATCTCCGACGGTCCGTGCCGACGGTGCGGCAGCGCACGAACTCCCCCCGAACCTTCTCGACCGGCTGGTCGCGCGCGTGGCGTCGGACGGCGCCGAGTCGGCGACGATCCCGGCCCCCTTCACCGGCAAGCCGCTGGCGACCGTCCCGCTGTCCACGGCGGACGACGTCCGCCGCGCGCACGAGCGGGCCCGCGCGGCGCAGCGCGCGTGGGCGGCGCTTCCCGTCCGCGAGCGGGTCAAGCCGTTCCTGCGGCTCGCGGACGCGCTGGTGGCGCGGCGGGAGGAGATCCTCGACGTCATCCAGCTCGAGACCGGGAAGGCCCGGCGGCACGCGCTGGAGGAGTTCCTCGACGTGGCGCTGTGCTCGCTGTACTACGCGCGGCGCGCCGGGAAGCTGCTGAAGCCGCAGCGCAGGCAGGGCATGATGCCGGGGCTGACCCGCGTCCAGGAGATGCGGCACCCGAAGGGCGTCGTCGCGCTGATCGCCCCGTGGAACTACCCGTTCGCGCTCGGCGCCAGCGACATCGCGCCCGCGATCATGGCCGGGAACGCGGTCGTCCACAAGCCCGACACCCAGACGTGCCTGTCCAGCCTGTGGGTGCTCGACCTGCTGGTCGAGCTGGGCCTGCCGGAGGACGTGTGGCAGATCGTCGTCGGCGACCCGGCGGAGATCGGCGACCCGCTGATCGGCGAGGCCGACTACGTGTCGTTCACCGGCTCCACCCGCGGCGGCAAGGCCATCGCGGAGAAGGTCGCGCCGCGCCTGGTCGGGTACTCGCTGGAGCTCGGCGGCAAGAACCCGATGATCGTCATGGCGGACGCCGACGTCGAGCGGACCGCGCGGGGCGCCCTGCGGGCCTGCTTCACCAACGCGGGCCAGCTGTGCATCTCCATCGAGCGCATGTACGTGCACGAGGACGTCTACGACCGGTTCGTCCCCCGGCTCGCCGAGCTGGTCAAGGGCATGAAGCTCGGCACCGGGCTCGACTTCGACGCCGAGATGGGCTCGCTGACGTACGAGCGGCAGCTCGAGGCCGTCACCGAGCACGTGGACCAGGCCGTCGAGGCGGGCGCGACCGTTCTCGCGGGCGGCAAGGCCCGCCCGGACGTCGGCCCCCTGTTCTACGAGCCGACGCTGCTCACCGACGTCACCACCGACATGGACCTGTGCGCCAACGAGACGTTCGGCCCGGTCGTGTCGATCTACAAGTACCGGGACGAGGACGAGGTCGTCGAGCGCGCCAACGACACCCCGTACGGGCTCAACGCGTCGATCTGGACGAAGAACGTCGCCGCGGGCCGCCGCCTCGCCGCCCGCATCCAGGCGGGCACCGTCAACATCAACGACGGGTACGGCGCCGCGTACGCGTCCTACGACTCGCCGATGGGCGGCATGAAGCAGTCCGGGGTCGGCCGCCGGCACGGCGCCGAGGGCCTGCTCAAGTTCACCGAGGTCCAGACGATCGCCAGCCAGCACTACATGAACCTCGAGCCGCCCGGCAACATCGGCTACGACACCTTCGCCGGGGTCATGGCGAACGGGATCAAGCTGATGAAGAAGCTTCGGATCAAGTAGGGGCGCGAGTGAAGCACGACGGCGCGAACCGGGATTACGACGTCCTGGTCATCGGGTCGGGGTTCGGCGGCAGCGTCACCGCGCTGCGGCTGACGGAGAAGGGCTACAAGGTCGGGGTGATCGAGGCGGGCCGCCGCTTCGACACGAACCCGTCCGGGGCGCCCGGCTCCCGCTACCCCGAACTGCCGAAGACGAACTGGCGCGTCGCCCGCTACCTGTGGGCGCCCGCGCTCGGCCTCACCGGCATCCAGCGGCTGCACCTCATCCGCGGGACGAAGCAGAGCCGCGTCCTCGTCATGGCGGGGGCGGGCGTCGGCGGCGGGTCGCTCAACTACGCCAACACCCTGTACGTGCCGCCGGAGCCGTTCTTCAAGGACCGGCAGTGGGCGCACATCACCGACTGGCAGGACGAGCTCGCCCCCCACTACGAGCAGGCCCGGCGGATGCTGGGCGTCGTGCAGAACACCACGACGACCGCCGCCGACGAGGTGATCCGCCGGGTCGCCGACCGGATGGGCAAGGGCCACACGTTCGTCAAGACGCCCGTCGGCGTCTTCTTCGGGCGCGGCGCCGGGATCGAGAGCGCCGACCCCTACTTCGGCGGCGCCGGACCGCGCCGCCGCGGCTGCCTCGAGTGCGGCGAGTGCATGGTCGGCTGCCGGCACGGCGCCAAGAACATGCTCACCGAGAACTACCTGTACCTCGCCGAGAAGGCCGGGGCCCGGGTGATGCCGCTCAGCCGCGTCACGCAGGTCGCTCCCATGGAGGGCGGCGGCTACGCGGTCGAGATCGTCCGGACCGGCTCGTTCGGCCGCAACCGCAAGACCCTCACCGCCGAGCAGGTCGTGTTCGCCGCCGGGACCTACGGCACCCAGAAACTCCTGCACAAGCTCAAGTCGACCGGACGGCTGCCGCGCGTCTCCGACCGGCTCGGCGCCCTCACCCGCACCAACTCCGAGGCGATCCTCGGCGGCGGACGGCCGAACGGCAAGGCGGGCCCCGACTACTCCAAGGGCGTCGCGATCACCTCGTCGTTCCACCCCGCCCCGGACACGCACATCGAACCCGTCCGGTACGGGCGCGGCTCGAACCTGCTCGCCGGCCTGCAGACGATCCTCGTCGACGGCGACCGGCCCGGCGAACCGCACGTCCCGCGCGTCCGCAAGTTCGTCCGCGCGGCCGCCCGCCGGCCCCGCGACCTGCTGCAGCTGTTCGACGTCCGGCACTGGTCCGAGCGGACCGTCATCGCGCTCGTCATGCAGACCCGCGACAACTCGATCACCCTGTCGCCGAAGAAGGGCCCGTTCGGCTGGGACGTCCGCGCCACCACCGGGCACGGCGAGCCCAACCCGACGTGGATCCCGGAGGGGCACGAGGCGACCCGGCTGATCGGCGAGGAGGTCGGCGGCATCGCCGGCGGCACCTGGGGCGACCTGTTCGACGTCCCGATGACCGCGCACTTCCTCGGCGGCTGCGCGATCGGCGACTCGCCCGCCACCGGCGTCATCGACCCCTACCACCGCCTCTACGGGCACCCCGGCCTGCACGTCGTCGACGGCTCGGCCGTCTCGGCGAACCTCGGTGTCAACCCGTCCCTGACGATCACCGCGCAGGCCGAGCGCGCCATGTCGCTGTGGCCGAACCGGGGCGAGCCCGACCCGCGCCCCGAACTCGGCGACGCCTACCGCCGCATCGACGCCGTCGCGCCGAAGAACCCGGTCGTCCCGGCGGACGCGCCCGCCGCGCTGCGGCTGCCGATCGTGGACGTGCGCTGACCGCGTTCGCTGTCACACGAGCGAGGCCGGACGTCCGACCTCGGGCGTAGCGTGGCGCGCATGGACGTCGAAGGGGAGGTCGCGCGGATCCTCGCGGAGCTGCGCGACCAGGCCGACCCGGTCCGGGCGGAGAGCGAGCGGCGGTACCTGCGGAGCGCGTTCGCCCACATCGGCGTGCCGGTCCCGGTGCTCCGCAAGATCGCCGTGTCGGCCGTCCGGAGGCCGCCCTCCCGCGACGACCTGCTCGCCCTCGCCGCCGCCCTCTGGACGGTCGAGGACGCGGGACGGCCGGTGCACGAGGCCCGCATGGCGGCCGTCGAGGTGCTGGTCAAGCGGGTCGCGCTCCTCGACGCCCGCGACGTCGCGGTCGCCGAACGGATGATCCGCGACTCGTCCAGCTGGGTGTACGTCGACAACCTCGCCGAACGCATCGTGGGCGCGCTCGTCCTGCGGACGCCCGGCCTCGCCCCCGTCCTGGACGCCTGGGCGGCCGACCCCTGCATGTGGATCCGGCGGTCGGCGCTGCTCGCGCTGCTGCCCGGCGTCCGGACGGGCGTGCCCGACCTCGCCCGCATCGACCGGTTCGGCGGCGCGCTCGTCGGCGAGACGGGGTTCTTCATCCGCAAGGCCCTCGGCTGGGTGCTGCGCGAGCACTCGAAGAAGGACCCGGCGTGGGTCGTGCGGTGGGTGGAGGCGCACATCGGGGAGGTCTCGGGCGTGACGTTCCGCGAGGCCGTCCGCCGCCTGCCGGACGGCGACGCCGCCCGGCTCGCGGACGCCTGCAAGGCTCAGCGCCGGTAGGCCGCCCACACCTTGTGCATGCGGTCGCCCTGCCCCCGGGTGAACGACGACATGCAGGTGTCGTAGCTGTAGTTCATGAAGTTGTGGATCGGGTCGTCGCCGGGCTGCGGGCAGGTGTCCTTGCCCTCCGGGCACCCGTTGGACGGGTCGCGCTCCGCCGGGGTGTCCGCCACCCGGTCGCCCTCGCCGCCGCAGCCGTCCTGGAACGTGTGGTACAGCCCGAGCCAGTGCCCCACCTCGTGCGTCGCGCTGAACCCGCGGTTGAACCGGTCGATGTGACCGCCCGGCATGCTGCCGTAGTGGATCGTGACGCCGTCCATCTTCGGGTCGTCCCGGTACTTCCACGGGAACGTCGACCAGCCGAGCAGGTCGCCCTCGACGTACGCGCTGTACAGGTTCAGCGTGCCCTTGCCGCCCCTGCGCAGCCGCGGCTTGTACGACCCCTCGTACTGCTCCGGGTACCGGAACCAGTCCGCGTTGTCGGACCGGGTGATGCCGCGCAGCCGGAACGACACGTCGGTGTCGTCGCCGCCGTACCGGCCCCCGTAGGCGTCGTTCATCACCTTGATCTGCCGCTTGACCTCGGCGTTCGACACGTTGCCGCGCGACCCGTCGTGCAGGACGTGGAAGTACACGGGCACGGTGAACTGCTTCGCCGCCCGGCGCTCCGCCGCGTTCGCCTCCTGCGGCTTCTTCGGGCCGAGCGTCAGCCCGAGCCCGTCCAGGATCCGGTCGAGGTCCGACTCGACGGACGCCGACTCCGCCGGGCTCAGCTCCGCGTGGCCCTCGTGCCCGCCGTGCTCACCGTGCTCCCCGTGCCCGCCGTGCCCGTCCGGGCCGGGCCGCAGCCGCGCCGCCGCCGGCGGGCAGTCGTCCCGGACGGCCTCGCGCTGCCCGGCCGCGAGCCCCGCCGGAGCGGCGGCCGGGACGGCGGGGACGGCGGGGACCAGGGCGGCGAGCAGGGCGGCGGTGGTCAGCAGCTTCACGGCACTCCTACAGGGGCGGACGCGGACGGGCGACACGCGAACACAGGGCGTCATCAACAGGTATCAGAGCGAAGTCATGGTGCGCGTGTGATCCAGGTAAACGGATGCCGACCGTTACCGCCCGCATCCCGGCCGTCATCCGCCCCCGCGCTCGCCCGTCCGCGGGCACGGGGGCCGGGCCGGGCCGGGCGCGGCGTGCGGCCGCGGGCATCAGCGCAGGCCGGGGCCCGTAGACTGGGAAGTCCTTCCGGCCGTGGGAAAGGCGTTTTGTTGGTGGCCGCAGACCAGTCCTTCGACACCGTTCTCGTCGTCGACTTCGGCGCGCAGTACGCGCAGCTCATCGCGCGACGCGTCCGCGAATGTCACGTGTTCAGCGAGATCGTGCCGTCCACGATGCCCGCCGCGGAGATGCTCGCGAAGCGGCCCAAGGCGATCATCCTGTCCGGCGGGCCCGCCTCCGTCTACGAGGACGGCGCCCCCGCCGTGCCCGACGGCCTGTTCGACCTCGGCGTCCCCACCTTCGGGATCTGCTACGGCCACCAGGTGATGGCCCGCGCCCTCGGCGGCACCGTCGAGAACTCGCACGTCGCCGAGTACGGCGGCGCGACCGTCGCCGTCACGGCGCCCGGCATGCTGTTCGCCGGGCTGCCCGCCGAGCAGGCCGTCTGGATGTCGCACCGCGACTTCGTCAGCCGCGCCCCCGACGGGTTCACCGTCACCGCCAGCACCGACGTCACCCCGGTCGCCGGCATGGAGGACCGCGAGCGCGGGTTCTTCGGCGTCCAGTTCCACCCCGAGGTGCTGCACACCGAGCACGGGATGGAGATCCTGCGCCGGTTCCTCTACGAGGGCGCCGGCTGCCGGCCGAGCTGGACGATGGTCAACATCGCCGAGGAGTCGATCGAGACCGTCCGGGCGCAGGTCGGCGGCAAGCGCGCGATCTGCGCGCTGTCGGGCGGCGTCGACTCGGCGGTCGCGGGCGCGCTCGTCCAGCGCGCCATCGGCGACCAGCTCACCTGCGTGTTCGTCGACCACGGGCTGCTGCGCAAGGGCGAGGCCGAGCAGGTCGAGAAGGACTTCGTCGCCGCGACCGGCGTGAACCTGCACGTCGTCGACGCGCAGGACCGCTTCCTCGCGGCCCTCGACGGCGTCTGCGACCCGGAGCAGAAGCGCAAGATCATCGGCCGCGAGTTCATCCGCGTGTTCGAGGAGGCCGCGCGCGAGATCGTCGGCGAGGACGCCCCGGAACCGGTCGAGTTCCTCGTGCAGGGCACCCTCTACCCGGACGTCGTCGAGTCCGGCGGCGGCACCGGCGCGGCGAACATCAAGTCGCACCACAACGTCGGCGGCCTCCCCGAAGACCTCCAGTTCAAGCTGGTCGAGCCGCTCCGCACCCTGTTCAAGGACGAGGTCCGGGCGCTCGGGGAGCAGCTCGGGCTGCCCCCCGAGATGGTGTGGCGGCAGCCGTTCCCCGGCCCCGGCCTCGCCATCCGCATCGTCGGCGCCGTCACCCGCGAGCGCCTGGAGATCCTGCGCGACGCCGACGCGATCGCCCGCGAGGAGCTCACCCGCGCCGGGCTCGACCGCGACGTCTGGCAGTTCCCGGTCGTCCTGCTGGCCGACGTCCGCTCGGTCGGCGTCCAGGGCGACGGCCGCACCTACGGGCACCCGATCGTGCTGCGGCCGGTGACCAGCGAGGACGCCATGACGGCCGACTGGGCGCGGCTGCCCTACGACCTCCTGCAGCGGATCTCCACGCGGATCACCAACGAGGTCCGCGAGATCAACCGCGTCACCGTCGACATCACCTCCAAGCCCCCGGGCACCATCGAGTGGGAGTGACCCCCGGGCGGGCTCAGTCCCGCCGGGGGCGGGCGGCGCGCGCCCAGGCGTCCAGCAGCCGGGCCGCCGAGCCGCCGACCGGGCCCACCGCGTCGGCGAGCACGTCGCGGGCGGGGAGCCGGGCGGCGGTGACGGCCGGGACGGCGTCGGCCGCGTCGCCGATCGTGGCGGAGCACACCGACAGCAGGTAGTCCGGGACGGACAGGGCCGGGTCGGTGCAGCCCACCACGGGCGTGCCGACGGCCGTGATCAGCGGGAAGATCGTGCCCGGGATGCCGATCGCCGCCTCCGCGCGGGCGGACGCCCGCAGCGTGGGGACGTCGCTGATCTCGTAGTCCTCCCACAGCGAGCGGTCCTCGCGCGGGTGCAGACCGACGAGGATCCGCTTGCCCGCCTGCCGCAGCCGCTCGGTCGCCGCGAGCAGCAGCTCGGTGCCGGGCGCCGCGCCGCCCGTCTCGTCCGACCGGGTGACGCTCGTGATGACGAGCACCAGGCCGGGTTCGGGCCGCCGCACGGGCAGGTCGTCCGTCTGCGGCGAGCCCACGACGCGGACGCGGCGGCGGGTGCCGAGGTACCCGGCGAACGACCGGGCCTCGGCCGGGGAGGACGAGGTGACCAGGCGCAGCCCGCGCCGGACGCGGTCGGCCCCGGGCGCCTCGTCCGGCCCGAGGTAGGCGAGGGAACTCGCCGCGCGGGGCAGCCGCCCGAACCTCCACGCGCACTCCAGCGGCCAGTCGTCCGCGCCCGTCACCACCAGGAGGTCGGCGCGCGGCGCGTCCCGCGGCGTCGCCACCGGGACGGTCTCGTCCGGCCCGATCCCGGACATGTCGGGGACGAGCTGGGTGAGGCGGACGCCGCGCCGCGCGGCCTCGGCGAGCAGCGGGCGGACGTGGTAGGTGCCCCAGGGCTCGTTGGTCGCGATGAGGACGTGCGGGCGGGGCCGGGGGCGCGGGGCGGCGTCGGCGGGGGCGGCGAGGGCGAGCGTCCCGGCGGTGCCGAGCGCGCCGGTCAGTACCGCGCGGCGGCCGAGGGTTCCTTGATCGTTCGTCACGTCCGTGACCGTAGAGGCCCAGGTGGGACGGCGAGTGAACGGCTCGGGCGCCGAACCCGGCGCCCCCGGCGAGCACCGCCCCGACATCGTCGCCGTCGGCGACTGCGCCGCCTGGTGGTC